>CAXUNA010000163.1:4960-8089 GCA_964252095.1 uncultured Jatrophihabitans sp.
GCGGCGGCCGGTCTGACGAGCCACCATCCCGGTGGTCCCTGATCCGGTGAACGGGTCGAACACGACGTCGCCTTCGCGGCTGCCGGACACGATGCAACGGCGGGCGAGCTCTCGGGGCATGACCGCGAAGTGGGCTCCGGGGTACGGCTGGGTAGCGATGTCCCAGACGTCACCCGGATTGCCTCCGAGGGGGTGCGGCGCCGCATCGGCGAGGCCGACGTTCAGGTGATCGCCCCGGTCATAGCTGCCGCCGGCGGTGTCGCGGCGGCCGCCGTTCGCGCCGGGGACCCAGGTCCTCTTGTGCGGGGCGCGAATTGCGTCGAGGTCAAAGTAGTACCGGGTCGACTTGGTCAGCAGGAAGACGTGCTCGTGGGCCGACGACGGGCGATCGGTGACGGACTCTGGCATCGGGTTGGTCTTGCGCCAGATGACGTCCTTGCGGAGCACCCAGCCGTCGTCCTGTAGCCCGAAGGCGACTCGCCACGGGACCCCGATGAGGTTCTTCTCAGCGATGCCTGCGCTCTTGCCGCGGTGGCGTTCGCCGGTACGGCGGAGCGACGCAGCCTGCGCCTTCTGCACGTTGCCCGGGTTGGTGAGTCGGGACTTGTCCCAACCGGCGTCTGTGCCGCGCGCCTTCGACGCGTAGGTGTCGCCGAGGTTCAGCCACATAACGCCATCGTCAGCGAGGACGCGGCGCACGTCGCGGAACACGGTGACTAGGGCGGCGACGTAGTCGGCTGGGCTGGGTTCGTGACCGATCTGGCGAGGGTCGCCGTAGTCGCGCAGCCCCCAGTACGGCGGCGAGGTCACGACGCACTGCACCGACCCGTCTGCGACCTCGGAGATGCCGTCGCGGATGTCGCCGGCGTAGAGGGTGACGTCGTGATCGGTGAAGAAGGTGGTCACCGTGGCTCCCAGTAGTGGCTGTCGAGAGCGGAGCAGCAGTCACAGTCGGAGCCACAGCGCGAGCGGTGCCAGCGTCGCCCGCACTCCGGGCAAGCGCGCAACCCGTGGAACGCGAGGAAGTCGAGCAGTCGGCGGTTCATGCCACCACCTCCAGTGAGTCGCGGACCGCTGCCAGCAGGAACTCCGCGGCGGGCGGGGTGACGCCGTTGCCGAGCTGCCGGACCCGCTCGCGTCGGTTGCCCAGCACGCGGTAGTCAGACCGGAACGCCATAGCGGCCTGGATCTCGTGCGGCTCGAGCATCCGGAAGGTGGCGTCGTCGACCTGGGCCTCGATGGATACGAGCGACTGGTGGCCGGTCGTGGTGACGGTGCGGGCCGGCTCGGACGCCGGCGTGCACATCTCGCTGCCGTCACCCTTGCTGCTGTTGTGGCGGACGAGCATGTGGTGGTTGCCGGACGCGGTCACGGTGCACAGCGGGTCGGTGACCGGTCGGGTCTCGGAGCCGCCGCCGCGGAGCTCGGCGATGAACGCGACGCCGTCGGTCTCCCGCGTCGTGACCGTATGCAACGGTTCACTGCTCGCGGTCGCGTCCTCGCGCCACGTCCCGCCGGACGGGACGACGAGCGCGAACCGGTCGCGGGTGGTGACCGTGCCGATCGGTTCGGCGGCGGAGGCGGCCGACGTCGACGCGCCGTAGTACGGGACGACCAGCGCGGTCTCGGCGCGCGTGGACTGGGTGCGCATCGGGGCGGTGACCGGTGCGGCCGTCTTGCCCTCACGCCCCTCGACCGGCACGACGAGCCCGACGTGGTTGCCGGACGCGCGCAGCGTGCCCAGGGGGCGGTTGAGGTCGCGGGTGCGGTACTCGTGCGTGTGCTCGGTGATGAACGGTCGGGCGTACTTCCGCAGCCCTGCCTCGATGCGGGCCATCGTCTTCGGGCTGAGCGGCTTGATGCGGTCGCCGATGCGCTGCCCCGGCATCGTCCAGTCGATCGCGGCCGCGGCGGGGAGCGCGTAGGGCTCGACGGTGTGGCCGGCCGGGCACTGGTAGAGGTACTGCGAGCGGTAGCGGCCGACGGTGCGGCCGGGCTTCCATGCCTGTTGCGCGGCGACGTCGGCGTCGCACCTCGCGCACCGCGCGAGCGGGCGGGGTGCGACGTCGGGGCGGCGCTGGCCGGCGCGGTGGAACACGATGTAGAGCCGGTCGCGGGACTGCGGCGCGCGTGGGGCTTCGATGGCCTGTGCGTGCATCGAGTTGAGCGAGACGATCTGGTGCTCGTAGCCAAGCAGCCCCATCGCCTGCAGCCACGCCGGGAACATGATCCAGCGGGCGGCCTCGACGACGTTCTCGACGACGATGGCGCGGTACGGCTTGCCGCGGGTGAGCATTGCCTCGGCGAACCGGGGGACGTCCCACATGGTGGCGCGGGACCGCTCGGCCGCCTCGTCCGGCAGCGTCTCCCCGAACAGGTCGCCCTGCCCGTCGACGCGCCGCTTCCCCTTCGCCTGGCTGTGGTTCGTGCACTCCGGCGATGCCCACAGCACATCGGTCGGGGCGTAGCGGCGGGGGTCGACCTGGGAGATGTCGGCGCAGTCGTGCTCGGTGTCGGGGAAGTTCGCGGCGTGGGTCTCGATGGCCTGCTGCCAGTGGTTCGCGGCCATGACCAGGCGGAACCCCGCAGCGCGAGCACCGAGTCCGGAACCGCCGGCGCCGCAGAACAGGTCGGTGATGGTCAGCATCGCGACGTCGCGCGGGCTGAGCTGGACAGACCAGCGAGACTGGTGTCATGCCAATCAGCGACGCCGAATGCCGAACTATCGCTTCGTTCCTGCCGGTCTTCCTCTTCACCCTGGCCGTTGGTGCTTACGCGCGCGACATGGCCGTCGAGAAACTCGGCAAGCTGTGGCTGACGTTCCTGCTCTTGGTCGGCACGCTGGCCGAGATCGGCGCCATCGACGGCTTGGACACGGGACACGCCGCAGGTGCCGCACACGCAATTCTGAGTGGCGTCTACACGGTCATCGGCGGGACTTTCGTTTCGCTTGTCTACGAAGTCTGGACGCGCGCCGGAAAGACGAAGGGCGAATGACCTGATCGCAAGCGTTGCGATCAGCCGGGTCACGATGTCACCCCCGATAGCAGCTCGCCCTGGCCGGTGAGGGGCGCGTGGCGGCCGGCGAATTTGCCGGTGGTGGTGCGGTGGACGGGCACGGTGATCTCC
>CAXUNA010000164.1:0-8071 GCA_964252095.1 uncultured Jatrophihabitans sp.
GGCGGGATCGAGGTTCGCCGTCGGCTCGTCCAGCAGCAGCAGGCCGGGCCGCAGCGCGACCACCCCCGCGAGCGCGAGCCGTTGCTTCTCGCCGCCGGAGAGCGCCGCCGTGGCCCGGCCCCGGCCGTACGGGAAGCCGACGGCCGCCAGCGCCTCCGCCACCCGCGGCCAGATCTGCTCGGCCGGCACGGCGAGGTTCTCCGGCCCGAACGCGACGTCGTCGCCGTCGCGGCCCATGACGACGCCGGACTCGGGATCCTGCAGCACCAGGCCGGAACGGTCGCGCGCCGCGGTGGCGTCGACGCCGTCGAGGGTCAGCTCGCCGACGGGCTCACCGCCCTCGGACGCCGCGAGCAACCCGGCGCAGCCGCGCAGCAACGTCGACTTCCCGGAGCCGGACGCGCCGAGCAGCAGCACCCGTTCGCCCGCGGCGACGTCGAGGTCGAGACCCGCGACGGCCGCAGCGGCGCGCCCGGCGTAGCGGAACCCCCAGCCACGGGCTCGGAGCGCAACCGGTCCGGCCACCGCCTCAGATCCGACGGCGCTCGCGGCCGGACGCGAAGGCGTCCAGCACCCCTGTCGCGGCGAGCGAGCGCACCAGCAGCCAGGACAGCAACCCGGCGACGACCGCACCCGAGGCGATCAGCACCGCGATGTAGCCGACCTGCCAGCCGCCCGAGAACCCCGGGTAGTAGCGGTAGACGTAGAGGTCGAGGATCGAGGCGGCGAATCCCGCGACCGCGCCGGCGAGGACGGCCACGACCGGGTTCCAGCGCTTCCAGGCGAACGCGGCGAAGACCAGTTCGGCCGCGAGGCCCTGGATCAGGCCGTAGACGATGATCGACGCCCCCGACCAGGAGACCGCGACCAGCGCCGAGAACAACCCGGCGAGGAACTCGGTGTAGAGGGCGGCGCCCGGCCGGCGGACGACGAGGCCGCCGACCACCCCCGCCATCACCCAGACCCCGTAGATCACGGCCTTGGCCGGGACGGCGACGTCGAGGACCGACCAGAGGTTGTTCCAGGCGAAGAACACGATCCCGAAGACGGCGGCGATCGCCGAGGCGACGACGATGTCGACGGTGCGCCAACGGGTCCGGGGTCGGGTGGACAGCGTGCTCGGGACAGCTGGCGAACCAGTCATGTGGTGCCTCTCGTGACTCCCTGCGCCGGCATGACCCGGATCAGGTTCGAGGGTCTGCGGGCGTACCCGCACTCTCAGCGCCGAAGCGCTCCCCTGTCGTGTGGACGTGTCCGGTCAGCCTAGCCCCCGGGCGCCGGAGCGCCGCGGATCACCGGCCGGTGAGGCTCCGGCGGAGGTGGGTACTGACCCCTGCGGGCCGCTGCAGCCGGTCCCGCCGGGCTCCGACCGGGGCCCGCACCCACCTGTGGAACGCTGAAGGGGTTCGTCGGCGCATGCCTCCTGAAAGGACATCGATGCAGATCTGGCCAGGTACGGCCTATCCGCTGGGAGCGACGTACGACGGCTCCGGCACCAACTTCGCCCTCTACAGCGAGGTCGCCGAGCGCGTCGAGCTCTGCCTGTTCGAGGAGGACGGCACCGAGACGGTCATCGCGCTGCCCGAGGTCGACGGCCTGGTGTGGCACGCCTTCATCCCGGGCATCGAGCCCGGCCAGCGGTACGGCTACCGCGTGCACGGGCCCTACGACCCCGAGCACGGACACCGCTGCAACCCCAACAAGCTGCTGCTCGACCCGTACGCCAAGGCGATCGACGGCAGCTTCGACTGGGACCAGTCACTGTTCAGCTACGACTTCGGCGACCCCGACTCGCGCAACGACGACGACTCCGCCGAGCACATGCCGAAGTCGATCGTCATCAACCCGTTCTTCGACTGGGGCGTCGACCGGCCCCCGAAGCGGCAGTACGCAGAGAGCGTCATCTACGAGGCGCACATCAAGGGCCTCACCGAGACCCACCCGGGCATCCCGGCGGAGCTGCGCGGCACGTACGCGGGCGTCGCCCACCCCGCGGTGATCGACCACCTCAAGACGATCGGCGTCACCGCGATCGAACTGATGCCGGTGCACCACTTCGCCAACGACTCCACCCTGCAGGACAAGGGGTTGAGCAACTACTGGGGCTACAACACCATCGGGTTCTTCGCGCCGGACTCGAAGTACACGTCGTCGAACACCCCCGGCGGGCAGGTGCAGGAGTTCAAGGCGATGGTCCGCGCCCTGCACGAGGCCGGCATCGAGGTCATCCTCGACGTCGTCTACAACCACACCGCGGAGGGCAACCACCTCGGCCCCACGCTGTCGATGCGCGGCATCGACAACCAGGCGTACTACCGCCTCGTCGAGGACGACCAGCGCTACTACATGGACTACACCGGCACCGGGAACACGCTCAACGTCCGCAACCCCCATTCCCTGCAGCTGCTGATGGACTCGCTGCGGTACTGGGTCACCGACATGCACGTCGACGGCTTCCGGTTCGACCTCGCCGCCACCCTCGCCCGCGAGTTCTACGACGTCGACCGGCTCTCGAGCTTCTTCGAGCTCGTGCAGCAGGACCCGACCGTCAGCCAGGTCAAGCTCATCGCCGAGCCGTGGGACGTCGGGCCCGGCGGCTACCAGGTCGGCAACTTCCCGCCGCAGTGGACCGAGTGGAACGGCAAGTTCCGCGACACCGTCAGGGACTTCTGGCGTGGCGAGCCCGCCACCCTCGGTGAGTTCGCCGAGCGGCTGACCGGATCGGCCGATCTCTACGAGCATTCCGCACGGCGGCCCGTGGCCTCGATCAACTTCGTCACCGCGCACGACGGCTTCACCCTGCTCGACCTGGTCTCGTACAACGACAAGCACAACGAGGCCAACGGCGAGGGCAACAACGACGGCGAGAGCCACAACCGGTCGTGGAACTGCGGCGTCGAGGGCCCCAGCGACGACGCCACGATCGTCGCCCTGCGGGCCCAGCAGCGTCGCAACTTCCTCGCGACGATCTTCTTGTCGCAGGGCGTGCCGATGCTGTGCCACGGCGACGAACTCGGACGCACCCAGGACGGCAACAACAACGGCTACTGCCAGGACAACGCCCTGACGTGGATCGACTGGTCCACCGCCGACCAGGACCTCATCGCCTTCACCGGGCGGGTCGCGAAGCTGCGGCACGACCACCCGGTGTTCCGTCGTCGCCGGTTCTTCGACGGCCGCCCGGTGCGTCGCCGCGGCCAGAAGGGTGGTGCGCCCGACATCGGCTGGGTCCGCCCCGACGGCAGTGAGATGACCGAGGACGACTGGGACAGCGGCTTCGGCAAGGCGGTCGCGGTGTTCCTCAACGGCAACGGCATCCCCGACCACGACAGCCGCGGCGAGCGGGTCGTCGACGACACGTTCTTCATGTGCCTGTCCGCGCACTACGAACCGATCGAGTTCACCCTGCCGCCGAAGGAGTTCGGCGCCACCTGGCAGGTCGTGCTCGACACCGGCGACCCCGCGCAGATCGACGTCGGCCCCGAGGTCGACGCCGGTGGCACCGTGACGGTCGGCCCGCGGGCCGTCGTCCTGTTGAAGAGGCTGACGTCATGACCGAAACCCCGTCCGACCCGACGGATCCCGCGATCCCCTCGGGTCCGCCGAGCTCCACCTACCGCCTGCAGATCACCGCCGACGACACGCTGCAGAAGGCGGCCGGACTCGTCGACTACCTCGACGCCCTCGGCGTCGGCGCGGTCTACCTGTCACCTGTCCTGCACGCGACCTCCGGCTCGCAGCACGGCTACGACGTCGTCGACCACACGCGGGTCGACCCCGAGCGGGGCGGCGCCGAGGGCCTCGACGCGGTGGCGGGGGCGGCGCACGCGCGCCGGCTGCCGGTCGTGATCGACATCGTCCCGAACCACATGGGCGTCGCCGACCCCACGCAGAACGAGGCGTGGTGGGACCTGCTGCGCGGTGGGCGGGAATCCGGGCACGGCACGTGGTTCGACGTCGACTGGCGGCAGCCGAAGATCAAGATCCCGGTGCTGGGTGACGACGCCGATCTCGCGGAAGACCTGGCGCTGCAGGGGGAACCGGTCGATCGGCTCGCCTACTACGAGCACGTCTACCCCGTCGCCGAGGGCACGGCCAAGCCCGGGTACGACGCCCGCGAGGTGCACGCCCGGCAGCACTACGAGCTGGTGGGCTTCCGCCGCGCGGACACCGAGCAGAACTACCGGCGTTTCTTCGCCGTCAACGACCTCGCCGGCCTGCGGGTCGAGGACCGTGCGGTCTTCGACGCCACGCACGTCGAGATCCTGCGGTGGGTCCGCGAGGGCATCGCGCAGGGCATCCGCATCGACCACCCCGACGGCCTCACCGACCCGGCCGGGTACCTGCGGTGGCTGCGCGACGCCGCCCCCGATGTCTGGATCACGGTCGAGAAGATCCTCGAACCCGGCGAGACGCTGCCGGCCGAGTGGCCGGTGGCCGGCACCACCGGGTACGACGCGCTCACCGAGGTCGGCCAGCTGCTCGTCGATCCGGCCGCCGCCGACGCGATCGACCGCGTCTACCGCACGGTCACCGGCGACGAGCACTCGTTCGCCGACCACGTCGAGGCCGGCAAGCGGATGATCGCCACCGGCATCCTCGCGGCCGAGGTGCTGCGCCTCGCCTCCCTCGTGCCCGACGGCGTGGGCGACCACGACGACGTCCTCGCCGCACTCACCGAGCTGGTCGTGGCGTTCCCGGTCTACCGCTCGTACGCGCCGAACGGCCTGGAGCACCTGCAGGACGCGGTGGGCACCGTGGGCGAGCGGGCACCGGGCGTCATGGACGTCGTCCACGCGCTGGTGCCGTTGCTGTCCGACCCCGAACAGGAGATCGCCCGCCGGTTCCAGCAGGTCACCGGCGCGGTGATGGCCAAGGGCGTCGAGGACACCGCGTACTACCGCTACGCCCGGCTGGTCAGCGTCAACGAGGTCGGCGGCGACCCGGCCGTCCTCGGGCGCCCGGTCGCCGATTTCCACACGGCGCAGACCGAACGTTCCTGGGGTGCGGCGGGGTCGATGACCACGCTGTCGACCCACGACACCAAGCGCGGTGAGGACGTCCGCGCCCGCATCGCCGTGCTGGCCGAGCTCCCCGACGAGTGGGAGAAGACACTCACCGGGCTGCAGGCGAAGGTTCCGTTGCCCGATGCAACGTTGGCGTCGTTGCTGTGGCAGACGGTCCTCGGCGCGCCGGCCGCCGACCGCGAACGGCTGCACGCGTACGCCGAGAAGGCGATGCGCGAGGCGGCCCTCGGCACCGGCTGGATCGACCCGGACGAGCAGTTCGAGGCCACGGTGCACGCGGCGGTTGACGCCCGGTTCGACGACCCCGAGGTGCGCGCGCTGGTCGAGACCCTCGCCGACCGGCTCGACCTGCCGGGCTGGGTCAACGCGCTCGCCCAGAAGCTGGTGCAACTGACGATGCCGGGTGTTCCCGACGTCTACCAGGGCACCGAGACCTGGCGCGACGACCTCGTCGACCCCGACAACCGGCGGCCGGTCGACCACGCCGACCTCCGGCGCCGGCTCGACCTGCTCGACCGCGCCGGCGACCCGCCGGACCTGGGCCACGACGGCGACGCCAAGCTCTGGCTGGTCTCCCGTGTGCTGCGCGTCCGCCGTGAGCACCCGGACTGGTTCACCACCTACACGCCGTTGCACGCCGACGGACCGGCCGCGGACCACGTCGTCGCGTTCGACCGCGGTGGTGCGATCACGGTCGCCACGCTGCACCCGATCACGCTGTCGGCCGCCGGCGGGCTCGGCGACAGCCGGGTGGTGCTGCCGGCCGGCGAGTGGACCGACCGGTTGACCGGCACGACCTGGCGCGACGCCGTCCCGCTCGCCGAACTGCTCGCGGTCTACCCGGTCGCGTTCCTCACGCACTGAGCCCTCTGGCGCCCCGCTGATGAACCGCCTCACCGGCACGCCGAGAACTGCCGTCACGGTGGGTCTCGGCGTGATCATCGCGGTGGTTCCGCTGGTGGTGTCGGTCGTGGTGAAGGACGACAAGCTCGAGGGCCTCGGTCTCGGGTTCGTGCTGAGTGCCGCGTGGATGCTGCTGCTCGCGCTCGTCGTGCAGTTCACCCGCTCGCGACGGGAACGGCGGCGGGCGCAGGAGTTCCCCGGCCCGGCCGGGCGGCGTCACGACGCCGCGGGCGTGGCCGAGGCGATGGTCGCGCTCGCGCCGGCGGACTGGACCGGCCTGCGCCTCGAGGTCGACGACGACGGCCGCCGGATCACCGTCACGCACCCCGGCGGCCGGCGGGAGCCGATCTCGGCCGATTCCCCCGCCCTGCACGCCGCCATCGACCAGCTCGACGCGTCCACCCGCCGCACGCACGCCCCGCGGCACCGGCTGGTCCTCGCCGCCTCCCGCGACGGCACCGCCCGCGTCACCGTGGAGTAGGACCGTCAGCGGGCCGGGCGGGTGAACAGGGCGAAGCGGGTGCCCTGGTCGTCGGTGCACTCCGACCACAGGCCGTGGCCGGCGTCGACCGGGTCCTCGGCCGTGCCACCCAGCTCCCGGATGCGCGCGACGGCGGCGTGCATGTCGTCGACGCCGAAGGCGAGCGTCGAGGTGGAGACCCGGTCGTTCGAGGCGATCCCGCCCCACGGCTCGGACTCCATGACGTGCCGACCACCCGCGGAGCCGGGTTCGCTCCACGTCCAGCCCATCACGTCCCCGAAGAACGCCGTCGCCTTCTCTTGGTCGGCGACGGGAAGGACCCAGTACGTCAATTGACCCGGCATGCCCCTCAGGTACCCGTCCGGGCCAGCCGGTACACGGCGCCGGCCGCGTCGTCGGAGATGTAGACGGCGTGGTCCGGCCCCAGCACGGCCGCGACCGGGCGGCCCCACCGCGTGCCGTCCGTGTTCTGGAAGCCGCCGACCAGCGTCTGCTGGCCGGCCAGGCCACCTGCGCCGTCGGACGCGAAGAACGAGACCTCGGGCGCTCGCGGCGGCTGCCGGTTCCACGAGCCGTGGATGCCGACGAGCGCGCCGGCGCCGAGGCCCGGCACGTCGGCGAACGACAGCCCCAGCGGTGCCGAGTGCGCGCCGAAGGTCTGCTCGATCGGTTTCAGGGTCGAGCAGTCGAGCTTGCTGCCGTCGGCGTCGAGCTGGGCGTCGCGGACGAACGGCGGGCTGCTGTAGTCGTACGCCGTGCCCGCCACGCCCTGCCGGACGTCGGGGTCGGGATTGCAGTACGGCCAGCCGAGGTCACGGCCCGGGGTGAGCTTCGCGAGTTCCTCGGCCGGGTGGTCGTCGACGTAGTCCGGGAGGACCTTGCCGTACGCGGACCCGGAACCGTCGCCGTACGGCTGGTTCCACGGGTAGGCGATGTTGTCGCGGTTGTTGACCGCGGTCCAGACGGCGCCGTCCGGAGCGACGGCGAGACCGGTGCCGTTGCGCACCCCGCGGGCGTAGACCTCGGGCGTGCCCCCGGTGGCCGGGACCCGGTAGATCGCCGCGCGCTGCAACGGTGCGTCGCGGTCCGCAGCGGACGTGTTGCCGGTGGAGCCGATCGAGAAGTAGACGGCGTGATCGGCGCCCACTGCAACGCTCTTCAGTGCGTGCGCATAAGCCCCTTTGAGCTCGGGGCTCTTGGCGTCGGGCAGGTCCGCGACCAGCACCCGCTTGCCGGTGGCCGCGCCGTCGGCGTACGTGTACGCGTCGACGGCGTTGCTCTCGGCGACGTAGAGGGTGCTGCCGTCGAACGCCAGGCCGTGCGGTTGCTCCAGACCGGACAGCAGGGTGGAGGTCGTCGGGACGTCGGTGGAGCTCGGACCGGGCTGCAGGCGCACCACCTCGCCCGAACCGGGCCGCGACACCAGCAGCGAGCCGTCGGGTGCCCAGGCCTCGAGCCGCGCGCCGTCGACCCGCGCCCACACCGCCATCGTCCAGCCCGCGGGGATCTGGACCTGCCGGGTCCCGCTGAAGGCGCCCCCCGCGAGCGACGCCGGGACCGTGAGGTCCACCGTGGTCGGCGTCAACGCCCCCGCGGACGGCGCGGCCGGCGAGGGCGCCGCGTCCGAGACCTTTCAACAGGGCAGGCATGGTGGGCTCGT
>CAXUNA010000165.1:0-8004 GCA_964252095.1 uncultured Jatrophihabitans sp.
CTGTCGAAGGTGACGGCGCTGCCGGTCCACCTCGGCGCGGTCGCGGGCGACCTCACCTTCACCGGCGGCCGGCCCGCCACCGCGGACGTCGAGGCGGGCGGGTTCGCCCTGCGCTACGTCGGCGACACCGCCTGGGTGAAGTTCCCCGGCGCGGCCGCGGCGAAGCCCTGGACGCTGGTCTCGCCCACCTCGTCCAACCCGATCGTCGCGATGGCCGCAGGGTCGCTCGCGACGCTGAAGACGAAGCTCGCGGGCATCGACCCGACCGCCCTGCTCGGCGCAGCGTCCGGCCTGCGGGAGGTCGGCCCGGGCGAGATCGGCGGCACCGCGGCGACGCAGTACGCGTTCACGATCGACCCGGCCGCGGTCACGAAGGCGCTGGGCGTCGACGGGACCGGCGCCGGCCACCCGGCGGTCACCGGACCGGTGCCGGTGCAGCTCTGGCTCGACGGCGCGGCCCGGCCGGTCCGGGTCACGGCGACCCCGACCGTCGACGGCACGGCCACGCCGCTCACCGTCACGCTGTCGGCGTGGAACGCGCCGGTGACGATCACCGCGCCGCCCGCGTCCCAGGTCACCCGCTGACGCCGGGTCGTCGACGGCGGGCACGCCGTCAGCCGCCGAGCAGTCGCTCCACCAGGTCGAGCACCAGCGACGCCTGGGCCGCGGCGTCGCCCTGTTCCGGGCGCAGCAGCAGATCCGGGGACAGGGGAGCCTCGTACGGGTCGCTGATCCCGGTGAAGTTCGGGATCTCGCCGGCGCGCGCCCGGGCGTACAGACCCTTCACGTCACGGGCCTCCGCGATCTCCAGCGGGGTGTCGACGAAGACCTCGGCGAACGGCAGGTCCCCGGCCACGTGGCTGTCGCGGACCTGCTCGCGGTCGGCCCGGTAGGGGCTCACCAGCGAGACCAGGGCGATGACGCCGGCGTCGGCGAACAGCTTCGCCACCTCACCGAGCCGGCGCACCTGCTCGACGCGGTCGGCCGCGGTGAACCCGAGGTCGGCCGAGAGGCCGTGCCGGGTGTTGTCGCCGTCGAGGACGTAGGCGGGCCGACCCGAGGCCACCAGGCGTCGTTCCACCTCGGTGGCGACCGTCGACTTGCCGGAGCCCGAGAGCCCGGTGAACCACACGGTGACGCCCCGGTTCGCCCGCTGCTCGCGGGTGACGGCGGAGTCGTGCCAGACGACGTTGCTCGCCCGGCTGGTCGGGCCGGTGATCATGCCGCCCGCGACGGTGTCGTTGGTCGCCTCGTCGACGAGGATGAAGCTGCCGGTGTCGCGGTTGCGGCGGTACGGATCGAACAGCAGCGGGGCCTGGGTGCGCAGCTTGACCCGGCCGATCTCGTTCATCGTGAGGCTGGTGGCGGTCTCGTCGCGGTGCAGCGTGTCGATGTCGAGCCGGTAGTCCAGTGCCACGACCGAGGCCCGGGTGGAGCGGGTGGTGTGCTGGATCGTGTACCGGTGGCCCGCCTCGAGCGCCTTGTCGCCGGCGAACCAGCAGACCATCGCGTCGATCTCCTGCCCGACGTGCGGGCGGTTCGCCGGCCGGCAGATCATGTCGCCACGTGCGATGTCGATGTCGTGCTCGAGCTCGACGGTGACGGCCTCGCCCGCGTAGGCCTCCTCGAGCTTGCCGCCGCCGGGCGACCACACCGCCTTGAGCGTCGTCGAGAACCCCGACGGCAGGACCGTGACGTCGTCCCCGGGCTTGAAGACGCCACCGGCGACGGTGCCCGCGTACCCCCGGAAGTCGTGCAGCTCCGAGTCGGTGGAGGCGTGCGGCCGGATGACGTACTGGACCGGCAGCCGGTTGTCGATGAGGTTGCGGTCGGACGAGACGTAGACGTCCTCGAGGTGCGCGAGCAGGTTCGTGCCGTCGTACCAGGGCATGTTCTCGCTGCGGTTGACGATGTTGTCCCCGCCGAGCGCCGACACCGGGATGAAGGTGAGGTCACCGACCTCGAGCTTCATCGCGAATTGCGCGAAGTCGGCGCGGATCTGCTCGAACCGCTCCTGCGAGTAGTCGACGAGGTCCATCTTGTTGACGCACAGCACCAGGTGCGGGATCCCGAGCAGGCTCGCGAGGAAGGCGTGCCGCCGCGACTGCTGCAGGATGCCGTGCCGGGCGTCGACGAGGATCAGCGCGACGTCGGCGGTGGAGGCGCCGGTGACCATGTTCCGCGTGTACTGGATGTGGCCCGGGGTGTCGGCGATGATGAACTTGCGCTTGGGCGTCGCGAAGTAGCGGTAGGCGACGTCGATGGTGATGCCCTGTTCGCGCTCGGCCCGCAGGCCGTCGGTGAGCAGCGCGAGGTCGGGGACGTCGCTGCCCCGTGCGGTGCTGGTCTTCTCCAAGGCGGCGTACTGGTCCTCGAAGATCGCCTTCGAGTCGTAGAGCAGCCGGCCGATGAGCGTGGACTTGCCGTCGTCGACGGAGCCCGCCGTCGCGATCCGTAGGAGCTGGCTCATGGCTAGAAGTAGCCCTCCTTCTTGCGGTCTTCCATGCCGGCCTCGCTGATGCGGTCGTCGGCGCGGGTGGCGCCGCGCTCGGTGAGCCGGGCCGCGGCCACCTCGGTGACGACGTCGGCGGCGTCGGCGGCGTCGGACTCGACGCAGCCCGTGCAGGTGGCGTCGCCGATCGTGCGGTAGCGGACGGTCGCCTCGAACGGGCGTTCGTCGCCCCGCGGCTGGATGAACCGGTTGACGGCGAGCAGCATGCCGTCGCGCTCGACGACCTCGCGCCGGTGCGAGTAGTAGAGGTGCGGCAGTTCGATGTGCTCGTCGCGGATGTAGGACCAGATGTCGAGTTCGGTCCAGTTCGACAGCGGGAACACCCGGATGTTCTCGCCCTTCTTGTGCCGGCCGTTGTAGAGGTTCCAGAGCTCGGGCCGCTGGTTGCGCGGGTCCCACTGCCCGAACTCGTCCCGGAAGCTGAACACCCGCTCCTTGGCCCGGGCCTTCTCCTCGTCGCGCCGGGCCCCGCCGAACACCGCACCGAACTTGTTCTCGGTGATGCCGCGCAACAGGCTCACGGTCTGCAGCCGGTTGCGGCTCGCGTTCGGCCCGGTGTCCTCGACGGCCCGGCCGGCGTCGATGTCGTCCTGGACGCTGCTCACCACCAGGCGCACCCCGAGCCGCTCGACCGTGCGGTCGCGGTACTCGAGCACCTCGTCGAAGTTCTCGCCGGTGTCGATGTGCATCACCGGGAACGGCACCGGCGCGGGCCAGAACGCCTTGGCCGCGACGTGGAGCATGACGACCGAGTCCTTGCCCCCGGAGAACAGCATCGCGGGGTTCTCGATGGTCGCGACGACCTCGCGGATGATGTGGACCGCCTCGGCCTCGAGCTTGGCGAGGTCGGACATCTCGTACGTGGCGATCACCGGCGTGGACTCCCGGAGGGGCGGGCGGACAGAACCTCTCACGGTACCGGCGACACCTCGCACCGACGGTGTCCGCGTGACGGGGCCCTCGGTGCTCCGCGTACCCAAGCTGCGTACTGCGCGTGGCAGCCCGGAGTCCTATCCTTCGTGAGGTTCGTGTTCCCCCGTTCAGTTGCAGCAGAGAGGTCAGCCGTGCCGGGACCTGTCGGCTCGACCAGCGCCTCCGGTGTGCGGCCGGGCACGGGGGACGACATCACGCCACCGGCCCCCGTCACGAGCACCGGCCCGGCCCCGCCGCCCGAGCCTCCGACCCACCCGGTGGCCGCCGCGCCGGTCGAGCTCGACGACGCCGCGTGGGTCAGCCCGCCCGGCGCCGCCCGCACCCACCGGTGGTCGCGTCAGTACGCCCTCGCGCTGTTCGCCACCGACCTCGGTGCGGTCCTGGTCGCCACGGCGGTGGGCTACTTCCTCCGCTTCGGCACCGACCGCAGTGACAACCAGCTGACCTACTTCGTCGTGGGCGCGGTCATCGTCACCACCTGGATGTTCGCGATGGCCGGGGTCGCCGCGTACGAGATCCGGCACATGACATCCGGGGCGGAGGAGTTCAAGCGCGTCATCCGCGGCACGCTCTGGACCTTCGGGCTGATCGGGGTCGCCTGCTACCTGTTGCAGGTCGACGTCGCCCGGGGGTTCATCGCCGTGGCGTTCCCGCTGGGCCTCGTCCTGCTGCTCGTCATGCGGTACGTCCTGCGCCGGTTGGTCGCCTCGATGCGCGCCGAGGGGATGTGGGTCTACCGGATCGTCGCTATCGGCAACCTCGACGCGGTCACCGGACTGGTGCGGGCCACCCTCAACGCCAAGATGGCGGGACTGCAGATCGTGGGCGCGTGCGTGCCCGGTGCCGTCCCCGGTTCGGAGATCGCACCCGGCGTCCCGGTCCTCGGCGGGTTGCGCGACGCCGCGCGCGCCGCGGAACGCATCGACGCCGACGTCGTGGCCGTCGCGGGCACCGACCTCGGCCCCCGCGGCGTGCGCGAGCTCGGGTGGGAACTCGAGGGCACCGGTCGCGGCCTGATCATGGCGCCCGGCCTCACCGAGGTCGCCGGTCCGCGCGTCCACGTGAGCCCGGTCGAGGGCCTGCCGCTGATGTGGGTCGAGCAGCCGCAGTTCACCGGCCTGACCCGGCTGGTGAAACGACTCGTCGACCTGGTCGGGGCGTGCGCGCTGCTGCTGGCGACCAGCCCGCTGCTGCTCGTCACCGCGATCGCGGTGAAGGTCACGTCGCCGGGCCCGGTGCTGTTCCGGCAGAGCCGGCTGGGCACCGGCGGCGCCGAGTTCCTGGTCTGGAAGTTCCGCAGCATGTCGACCGACGCCGAGAGCCGCCGCGACGAGTTGTGGGACCGCAACGAACAGGACGGCGACGGCGTGCTGTTCAAGATCTCCCAGGACCCACGGGTCACCCGCGTGGGGGCGGTCATCCGCAAGACGTCGATCGACGAGCTGCCGCAGCTGGTGAACGTGCTGCGGGGTCAGATGTCGCTCGTAGGGCCGCGCCCGCTCGCCACCATCGACTCCACCTACTCCGGTCACGCGCGCCGCCGGCTGCTGGTCCGGCCCGGGATGACCGGGCTGTGGCAGATCAGCGGCCGGTCGGACACCAGCTGGGAAGATGCCGTCCGGCTCGACCTCTACTACGTCGAGAACTGGTCGCTCGCCCTCGACGCGTCGATCATCCTGCGCACCGTCTGGGCGGTCGCGAAGCGCTCCGGCGCCTACTGAGGCGTCAACGGACGGTGCGGGTGAGGTGCGCGCTCGGCTCGGGACCCGTCACCCTCGAGCCGGTCGCGATTTCGTTACCAGGTGTTCACAACAATGATTGGACCTCAGCCCTCAGGTCTGTATAAGCTTCCGCACGTTGCTGAGGCAGCGCCAAGACCCACTCCGGAAGGATTCATCGAAATGAAGCTCAACCGCCTGGCCGCCACGGCCGGACTCCTCCTCGCCGCGGGCGTCGCGACCGTCGCCGTCGCCGGCCCGGCCACCGCCTACCCGGCCAACGTCCAGGGCGAGGCCAGCATCGCCACGACGTCGTTCGCCGCCGGCGGCACCGTCTCGATCGCGCTGACCCACACCACCCCGGGCAACGCGACCATGCAGATCTTCTCCGCCCCCGTCGTCATCGGCGGCGGCGTCGTCGGTGCCGACGGCACCGGCGTCGTCACCGGCAAGATCCCGTCGGGCTACAGCGGCGCCCACACCCTGCAGGTCATCGGTGCCGGCGGCGAGATCTACAGCTTCGCCGTCACGATCGGCAGCGGCAGCACCAGCACCGGTTCGGGCAGCACCTCGGGTGGCGGCCTCGCCAACACCGGTGCGGCCGTGACCGGCATCGGCATCCTCGGTGGCGTCCTCGTCGCCGGCGGTGTGTTCTTCGTGGTCGCCGGTCGCCGGCGCACCGCGAGCCAGACCCCCTCGGTCTGAGTCCTCGCACAGCCCCAGCATCGCTCGAGAGCGGCGGCCCCCCTCGGGGGGGGGCCCCGCGCGGCGGTGGTGGGGCGCCCCCCCCCGGGGGCCGGCGGGCGGGCGCCGGCGCCGCCGCCCGCCGTCAATCTAGGCAGCGACATGGCGCTCGACGACATCGCCGTGGTCGCGCGGCGGCTGGACGCCGCGCGCACCGCCATCCAGCCCAGCTTCGGCGCCACCGTGTACCGCTTCGACCGCGGCGCCATCGAGACCCTGCCCCAGGGCGACCAAGCGCCGTTGCAGCAGATCCTGCTGCAATCGCCCGGCGTCGCGCAGGACAGCTTCGGCCAGGTGCATATCCGCAACGAGCACGCGAACGTGCAGTACCGCCTGGAGGGCGTGCAACTGCCCGAAGGCCTGTCCGTGTTCGGCCAGGCGCTGGAAACCCGGTTCGCCCATTCGCTGTCGCTGATCACCGGGGCGCTGCCGGCCCAGTACGGCTTCCGCCAGGCCGGCGTCGTCGATATCACCACCAAGTCCGGCACCACCGACCCCGGCAGCGCCCTCACGATGTATGGCGGGTCGCGCAGCACCTTGCAGCCCAGCTTCGAGTACGGCGGGCGGGCGGGCGCGATCGACTATTACGTCACCGGCGAGTACCTGCACAGCAACATCGGCATCGAGAACCCAGCTAACAACTTCAACGCGCTGCACGACAAGACCGACCAGTTCCGCGGCTTCGCCCACATCTCCGGCGTCCTGGACGGCACGACGCGCATCAGCCTGCTCGCCGGCACCTTCCACGGCGATTTCCAGATCCCCAACCGCGGCGGTTTGCAGCCGGACCTCGGCCTCACGGTCAACGGGCAGAACAGCATCGACAGCGCCAGCCTGACCTCCCACCAGCGGGAGCTGACGCATTTCGGCATCCTGTCGCTGCAGAAGCAGTACGGCACGCTGGACGTGCAGACCTCCTTGTTCACCCGCTACAGCAGCCTGTACTACACGCCGGACCCGCTGGGCGACCTGCTGTTCGGCGGGATCGCGCAAACGGCGGCGCGGTCGAGCTGGGCCAACGGAACCCAAACCGACGCGAGCTGGAAGGTCAGCCCCAACCACACGATCCGCGCCGGGTTCCTGGCACAAGTCGAGCGGTCGGTGGCGAAATCGAACTCACTCGTGCTGCCGGTAGATGACAGCGGCGTGCAAATAGGCGACCAGCCCTTCGCGGTGCAGGACAGTTCCGGCAAGACCGGATACACCTACGGCGTGTACCTCCAGGACGAGTGGCGCATCCTGCCCTCGGTGACGGTCAACTACGGCGGACGGTTCGACGTAGTGGACGCCTACGCCAAGGACAACGCGTTCAGCCCTCGGGTCAACGTGGTGTGGACGCCGCTGGACGGCACGACGCTGCACGCCGGCTACTCCCGCTACTTCACGCCGCCGCCGTTCGAGCTGGTCGGCAACCAGACGCTGAGCCGGTTCGCCGCCCCCACCGGGGCGGCGCACCCGACCGGCGCCGCGCCCGTGAAGGCGGCGCGCGCCAACTATTACGACGTGGGCGCCAGCCAGGTGATCCTGCCCGGCCTTACCCTCGCCGTGGACGGCTACTTCAAGACCGCGCACAACCTGATCGACGAGGGGCAGTTCGGCGCGCCGGTCATCCTCACGCCCTACAACTACGACCGCTCGCAGCAGCATGGGGTCGAGGTGTCGGCGACCTATGACCGCGGGCCGTTGTCGCTGTACGGCAACGTCGCCTACTCGCGCGGCATCGGCAAGACCATCACCTCGTCGCAGTTCAACTTCAGCCAGGCCGACCTGGACTACATCGCGCATCGCTGGACCCACCTCGACCATGACCAGCGTTGGACCGGTTCCGGCGGCGCGGCCTACACGCTGAACGCGCTGAGCCGGTTCCCGACGCGGCTATCGGCCGACCTGATCGTGGGCAGCGGGCTGCGGCGGGGCGGGGACACGCCGAACGGCCGCGCGCTGCCGGGCTACTACACGATCAACCTGTCGGCCGTGCAGCGGGTGCAGCTTGTGGCCGGAAAGCCGACGGAGCTGCGGCTCGACGTGATCAACCTGCTCGACCGCCGCTACGAGATCCGGGACGGGACCGGCGTAGGCGTAGGAGCCCCGCAGTAT
>CAXUNA010000166.1:0-5426 GCA_964252095.1 uncultured Jatrophihabitans sp.
GTCATCACCGGCGGGGTCAACGTCCACCCGCTCGCCGTCGAGGCGGTCATCGCCCGCCTGCCCGGCGTGCTGGACGTGTGCGTCGCGGGCGTGCCGCACCCGGAGTGGGGTGCCGCGGTCACGGCCTGGGTGGTGGGCGACGTGCCGGCCGACGACGTCCGGGCCGCCGTGCGGGCCGAACTCGGCGCCCCGGCGGCTCCGCGCGAGGTGCACGCGGTCGACGCCATCCCGTTGCTGGTCAGCGGCAAGCCCGACCGCCGCCGGCTGGTGGCCTCGGTGCGAGGGACGTCCTGACCGGGCAGTGACCGGCGCCACGTAGGGTCGGACGGAATCGACCGTCAGGAGCAACGATGCCCGCAGAGCCGATGTCCTCCCGGGGTACCTCGTCGCCCGACCGGGGGCTGGGCGACGAGAACGCCGACGTCGCGGCACCGCTCGACTCCCTGCTCGTCGACGCCGTGTTCAGCCCGCTCCGGCGCTTCAACCCGGGGATGTCCGGGCTGCGGCTCGGGGCGCGCCTGGTCACCCGTCCGCGCACGGTCGGGCGGCGGGCGGCGACCACGGCGAAGGAACTCGGCAAGGTCGCCGCCGGCTTCTCGTCGGTCGCGCCCTCGCCGAAGGACCGGCGGTTCGCCGAGCCCGCCTGGACCGAGAACCCGGTGCTGCGCAAGCTCCTGCAGAGCTACCTGGTCGCGGGCGAGGCGGCCAAGGACGTCGTCACCGACGCGGGTCTCGGCTGGCGCGACCGCGAGCGGCTGACGTTCGTCGCCGAGAACATCGTCGAGGCGATGAGTCCCAGCAACAACCCGTTCCTCAACCCGGCCGCCCTCAAGGCCGGCCTCGACTCCGGCGGCAGCAACTACGTCCGCGGCGCGCGCCACTTCGCGGCGGACATGGCCGTCAAGCCGCGGGTCCCGAGCATGGTCGACACCACCGCGTTCAACGTCGGCCAGGACCTCGCGGTCACACCGGGCTCGGTGGTGCTGCGCACCGAGGTCTTCGAGCTCATCCAGTACACGCCGCAGACCCCGAAGGTCCGGCGGGTGCCGCTGCTGGTGGTGCCGCCGACGATCAACAAGTACTACGTCGCCGATCTCGCGCCCGGCCGCAGCATGGTCGAGCACTTCGTGAAGTCCGGCCAGCAGGTCTTCATGGTGTCGTGGCGCAACCCCGGCAAGAAGCACGCGGCGTGGGGACTCGACACCTACGTCCAGGCGGTGCTCGACGCCATGGACGCGGTCGAGAGCATCACCAAGTCCGCCAAGAGCATCCTCTTCTCGCTGTGCGCGGGCGGCATCATCTCGTCGCTGACGCTCGGACACCTGGTCGCCACCGGCCAGGAGGACCGGCTCGCCGCGTTCTCGCTCGGTGTCACGCTGCTCGACCAGTCCCGCGCGGGGCTGATGGCGAGCGTCACCAGCCCCGAACTGGTCAAGGCGGCGGCCGCGAAGTCCCGTGCCGACGGGTATCTCGACGGCCGCTCGCTGGCGGCGGTGTTCGCGTGGCTGCGGCCGGGCGACCTGGTGTGGAACTACTGGGTCAACAACTACCTGCTCGGCAAACGGCCGCCCGCGTTCGACGTCCTGTACTGGAACGCCGACACCACCCGGATGTCGGCCGAACTGCACGCCGACTTCCTCGAACTCGGGATCTCGAACTCGCTGACGGAACCGGGCGCGACGACGGTGCTCGGCACGCCGATCGACCTGTCCCAGGTCACGATCGACTCGTACGTGCTGGCCGGCATCGCCGACCACATCTGCCCGTGGACCAGTTGCTACCGCAGCACCCAGATGCTCGGCGGCAACAGCAGATTCGTGCTGTCGACCAACGGCCACATCGCCGCGCTGGTCAACCCGCCGACCAACAAGAAGTCGAGTTTCCGCGTCAGCGACGAGACTCCCGAGGACCCGCAGGAGTTCCTCGCCGCGCACGAGCCGACTCCCGGCAGCTGGTGGAACGACTTCGTGGCCTGGCTGACCGAGCGGTCGGGCGCGGAGAAGAACGCCCCGAGGACGTTGGGCAACGCCGACCACGAGGTCCTCGCCGCCGCGCCCGGCACCTACGTGTTCGCGACGTGACGATGGTGAGGGCGTACCCCCGCGCCGACGTCCGCGTCGTCCACGTCGACGGCCTCGACATCAAGGTGTCGGTGCGCGGAACAGGCCGCCCGTTGCTGCTCATCATGGGGTTGGGCGGCAACATGGCGATGTGGGAACCGCTGGAACGCGAGCTCGTTCCCGCGGGGTTCCGCACCATCACGTTCGACGCTCCGGGCACCGGTGAGTCCACGGGGTGGCGCTTCCCCCGCCGGATGCCGGCGATCGCCAAGGTCGTGGAACACCTGCTGACCGCGCTCGGGGAGGGGCAGGTCGACGTCCTCGGGGTGTCGCTCGGCGGCGCGATCGCCCAGCAGCTCGCCCGGCAGGCGCCGCACCGGGTGCGCAAACTGGTGCTGGCTGCAACGATGCCCGGTGTGGGCGGCGTGCCGGGATCGCCGTCGGTGCTGATGAAGATGAGCACGCCGCGGCGTTACCGCGATCCCGAGTACTTCCGCTCGGTGGCGGGCTCCCTCTACGGCGGCCGTTCGCGTGACAGCACCCACGAGGGCGTGCACTCACGGTTCACGGCCCCGCCGACCCTCGCCGGCTACGCCCACCAGCTCTACGCCATCCAGGGCTGGTCGAGCATGCCGTGGCTGCACCGCATCCGGCACCGCACGCTGGTGATGTCCGGCGACGACGACCCGATCATCCCGTTGGTGAACGGGCGGATCCTCGCGTGGCGGATCCCCCGGGCCCACCTACACGTCGTGCGCGGCGGCGGCCACCTGTTCCTGCTCGAGGAACCCGCGGCGTCGGCCGCCACGATCGCGCAGTTCCTGCAGGCGTGACGACCGTCAGCCGCACCGTCACCACCACCACGCCGCTCGCGACGGTGTGGCCGTACCTGTCGGACTTCACCACCGTGACGCAGTGGGACCCGAACACCCCCGACTGCCGCCTGATCGAGGGCGGGGGCGGGGTGGGATCGAGGTACGCGATCACCTCGGTGTTCCGGGGACGCGAGACCCACCTGGAGTACACCGTGCGGACCCTCGAGCCGCACGCGAGGTTCGTCCTGCACGGGGAGAACGCCACGGTGTCGGTCGTCGAGGACATGACCCTCGACGAGCTGCCCGATGCCGGGACCCGCGTCGTCTACCGCGCCGATTTCGCCTTCCACGGCCCGTCGCGGCTCGCGACGCCGTTCCTCGGCGGCGCGCTGCGCCGGATCGCCGACGACGCGCGCGACGGGATGCAGACCGCGCTCGACGCCCTCGATCCCGGCGGCCCCCGGCCGGTCGGGTTCGAGGTCCGCTCGGAGTGGAAGGAACTGGTCCACTACCGCGAGGGCGACCGGCAGATGACGTTCGACGCCGCCTGGGGCGTCAAGCCGCACGTGCTGTACGTGCCCGACCCCTCGATCTGGGACGACGTCGTCCCTCCGTGGCTGGTCGGCCGGTGCGCCCTGGTGACCGGGCGACTGCGGGAGTACAGCCACCACGAGATCCGCCTGACCACGGAGGGCTACGCGCCGCGACGCGCCGGTTCCTGACCGCCCGTTTGCACGAACCGGTCGCAGCGGTGATGATCTCGGAGCTTCGCGCGTCGTCGGAGCAGCGTCGTCGTCCCGCGAGGAGCACCCGCACGTGAGCTCGAGCCTGTCCCAGAACCAGTCCCCGCACGGGCCCGGCCAGTGGGACGACCCGTGGAAGCGGTGGGAGGCCACCGCCCACGAGCCCGAGCACAAGTCCCTCAGCAAGGCGGCCGTCACCTCGTTGGTGTTCGGCCTCCTCGGTGGGGTGTTGTTCGCCTGGGTGTTCGGCGGCATCGGTCTGGCCGTGACGGGGCGGAACGGCAGCCGCCGCGGCCGCGGCCTGGCTTGGGCCGGCATCGCGCTCGCGACGCTGTGGGCCGTCGCACTGGCGGCGCTCCTCGTCTTATTCGTCCAGCGCCAGCCCGACCGTGACGCGTCGGGACAGGTGTCCGGCGCCGGCACCGCCACCGTCTTCGACCTGCGGGCGGGCGACTGCCTCCGCGACCCGGGCGGGTCCGGCGAGATCACCGAGGCCGCCGTCGTGCCCTGCACCCAGCCGCACCTCGGTCAGGTCGTGGTGACCGTGAGACTCGGTGACGGCGCCTACGACCTCGCCCGTGTGCAGTCCGAGGCGGAGCAGATGTGCCGGACCTCGGCGCCGCCGGCCCTGTCCGCGGATGCGCCGAAGGACCTGCAGCTGTTCACCCTGGTGCCGGACCAGCGGGCGGTGGAACCTGGTCGGCAAGCGCGACGCCACCTGCGTCGTGACGAGTACGACGTCGCTCACCAGCAGCGTGGTGCGATGAGGATGATCGCCGTTCAGCGGGCGAGCACCACGTAGTCGAAGGCGTCGCCCGGCCCGTCGACGGCGCCGCGCACCAGCGGCGGCTCCTGCTCGCGGCTCGCGGACAGGTGCACGAAGTCGTTGGTGACCAGCAACAGGCACGCCTCGGTGAGTGGGCCGTCGGGCGGGGGGACCTCGCCGACCCCGCCCCAGAGCACCGAGCTGGTGCCGAGGGTGAAGCCGTCATACGGGTCCTGACCGGGCAGCGTCGGCGTCCAGGCCGCGGAGAACACCTGCGGCTCGTCGCCCGCCGCGAGCACGGTCTCGCCGGTGAGTTGGTACACGCGGGTGAGGCCGTCGGCGTCGAGGGACTTGGTCACGTCGAGGGAGTACCAGTCGACGGTCGCGAACAGCCGGTCGAACTCGACGAGCGGCGGGAGCGTGGCCGGCGTGAACTGCGGTTCGTGGCCGTTTTCTGCCAGATCGACGAGATGTTGGCGGAAGGACCGGTGCGGATGCGTCACCCGGTCGACCCTAGAGGCCCGGGGTGGGTACTGATCAGGCATGCCGATCATCGACAGCCCGGGCTATGCCCACGTCCGCATCACCGTCACCGACATCGCCACGAGCAAGGCCTTCTACGACGACGTCTTCGGGTGGCCGGTGGCGATCGACGCCACCGACAAGGCCGGCGAGCCAGGAGTGAAGGACTCGCCGGAGGCCTACTACGGCGGCTGCATCTACCAGACGCCGTCCGGTGCGCTGTTCGGTCTGCGCCCGGTCGCACCCGAGGGCCAGCGCTTCGACTCCGCGGTGGTCGGCCTGGACCACGTCAGCTTCCAGGTGGGCTCGCGCGACGACCTCGTCGCCGCGCGTGACGCCCTCGAGGGCAAGGGTGTGCCGCACGGCGAGGTCAAGGACTTCACCGACTCCGGTCTCGCGATCCTGTCGTTCAGCGATCCCGACGGCGTGCACCTGGAACTCACCGCCGCCCTGTAGGACCGTCGCCCGGGGGGGGCGGTTCCCCCCCCCCCCGCGGCGGGGCACCGGGTGTTGGCCCCCC
>CAXUNA010000166.1:5436-7989 GCA_964252095.1 uncultured Jatrophihabitans sp.
AACCCCCCCGCCGCCGTGTCGCCCCGGCGCGGGGCGCGGCGTTCCCCGCCGCGCCCGGCGCCTGCTCACTGGTAGTGGACCCGCAGCGTGTGCGAGCCGCTCGTCGAGCCACCGGCGACCCGGACCTCGACGCCGCGCGCGGTCGTCACCGTGGTGGCGGCGACCGGCTTGCCGTCGAGGGTCGCGCCGATCGCCGACGTCCCGGTCGGCAGCACGGCGCCGATGGTCAGGGTCGCGGCCGGGCCGTGTCCGACGACCGTCGTGACGAGTTGGCCGCTCGCCCGCTTCGCGGTCACGTCGACGGCCCCGGATCCGAGCGTGACGTCGTTGCCCGCCACGGTGGTCTGGCCGTCCGGCACCTGCGGGATCACCGCGACCGCCTGGCGCCCGAGGTCCGGGGCGACGCCGAGTTCGTAGTGGACGACGGGCCACAGCACGCCGTACGTCCCCCACGCCTGCAGCCCCATCGACCGTGAGTAGAACGGCTGGTCGATGTTCGCCGTGAAGTCCGGTGACGGCGCGATCTCCGGCATCAGGCCCGGCGCCTCCACCACCGACGGGTCGACCTGCACCCGTGCGATGTCGCTGGTGTAGCGCTGCAACTGCCGGGTGCCCATCCGCCCGACGGCCGCCTCGGCCACGGCCGCGATCGACGTCGTCAGCGTGAAGACCTGCCGGATGCTGGCGAGCGACGAGGTCACCGAGTCGCACGTCGAGCCCGGATTGCCCGTGGCCACCGAGGTCTTCCCGGTCCCGGTGTGGAACAGCCCGTTCGCGCCGGTGTAGCAGGGACCTTCGTGCTGGTCGGCCGTGATCGCGGCGTGCGAGACGTCGGCGACCGGACGGGCGGGCGTCGTCGCCGTCGCGGGCAGTTCGGCCTCGAGCGGTACGAGACCGATCCAGTGACGCTGGAACACCTGCGCGTTGCTGGGGTTCTGCAGCGAGTCGGCGTAGCTGCGGGTGGAACCGCCGACCCACCACGTCTTCTCGAACCGCTTCTGCAGACCGTCGGCCTTCGTGGTCGCCCACGTGACGGTGTCGACGTCGTTCTTGCTGGCCGCCATGTCGGCGAGATCGCGCAGGCCACGGATCGTGTACGCGGCGACGTCGAGCTTCTCCGCGCCCATGCCCTGCAGCTCCACGTTCCCCGCGCCCTCGGGCCAGCCGTCCTGGTCGGTGTCGAGCGTGGTGAGCGCGTACTGCAGGTTCCGCTTCGTGAAGTCGTACATCTCGTCGCGGAACGCGTTGTCACCGGTCCAGCGCCAGACCAGCGCGACCGTGCTCGGGAACTTCACCGTCTCGTCGGTGTTGCCGGGGTCGGAGTTCGCGCCGTAGTAGACGCTGCCGTCCGGCACGACCTCGTGGACGACCTTGCCGCTGTGCTTGTTCACCGTCTCGCTGATGTCACGCAGGGTGCGCAGGTGCGCCTCGATGGCGTCGAACTGACCGGACGCGACGAGGGCGTACGCCGTGTACTCACCGTCGGTGCCGAAGATCCACGGGTAATCCGGGAATCCCGCGCCGGTCCAGTCCGCGGTGGCGAGGGTGCCGACCGGGGCGGGGTACTTGGTGCCGGCGTTCGTCACCCGCAGCTGGAGGTTCTTGGCCTCCTGCCGCGAGTCGAGCAGGTTCTGCTTGCTCCACGCGACCGACTGCTGCAGCTGCGGGTCGCCGGGCAGCGAGACGTCGGTGCGCTGCGCCATCGCGATCCGTCCGGAGACCTTCGCCGCGAGCAACTGCGTGGGCTTCGCCAACGCCTGCGCCTGCTGCGAGAGCGCTTCGGACAGCGACTTGTCCGAGCCCGCGACGCTGAACCACACCGTGCGGGTACCGGCCGGCACGGTCACGCGGTAGCGCAGCTGGCCGCCCGTGCCCTTGCCGTACGCGGTGTCGTCGCACTTCAGCGGCGGGGCCTTGGTGTCCGGGCCCGAGGCGGGGCAGATCTTCGCCGGGTCCTGCGGGCCGCGGTACTTCGGGCCGAGCGCCGAACCGGTCGGGGTGAGGGTCGAGCCGACGACGGCCGACCAGTCGTGGGCGGTCGGGTTGGTGATCGGCGGCGTGCCACGGTCGCGGAAGACCAGGTTGTTGCCGCTCACCGATCCGGTGTCACGCAGGTTCGCCGTCGTCTGGCTCGGGGTGGTCTCGCCCCAGGGGTAGGCGCTCATCAGCTCGGAGTGGGCGTCGACCGCGAGGGCTACGGTCGCCGTGCTGGTCGCGGAGAGCGTCAGACCGATCAAGCCGGCGCGCAGACCGTCCGGGGCGACGTCGGTGCGCTGCACACGCACGCCGGACGTCGTCCCGAGATCGGTGCGGGTGTAACCCCATCCCTGCGCGAACGTCGTGCCCTGCAGCCAGTGGCCGTCGACGCTGAACCACACGCCGTCGAGCAGCTTGATCGGCATCGACCAGAAGCCGCCCATCTCGCCGCGGGTGTGGAAGCCCTCGGCGGGATAGCTGCCGTCCTCGGCGCCGGCCGCCCAGAACCGGGTGCCGATCGTGTACGAGCGCCGGTCGGCGAGCCGGGTGCCCGTCGCGAGCTCCGGGCTCCGGGCC
>CAXUNA010000167.1:0-7964 GCA_964252095.1 uncultured Jatrophihabitans sp.
TCCCACGCCTGCGGCGCGTCGGCGGGCGCCGCGGGGACGGCGGGCTGGGCCGAGCGGGTGTCGTGGGTCCAGCTCACGCCGTTCCACCACCGCTCGCCGGGCTGACCACTGGGATCGGGGTACCAGCCCGAGGCAGGAGACGTCACACGCGGAGGGTAACTACCGTGTCCGTGTGATTCCGCCGTTCGTCGAGCTGCAGTGGGTGCGTGAGCGCCCGGACGTCGTGTTCGCCGATGCCCGCGCGTATCTCGACGGCCGGTCGGGCCGCGCGGCCTGGGCCGCCGGGCACCTGCCCGGCGCGGTCTTCGTCGCCCTCGACACCGTGCTCGCGGCGCCCGGTGCTCCGGCGTCCGGCCGGCACCCCCTGCCCGAGCCCGACGACTTCGCTGCGGCGCTCGCCGCCCTCGGCATCGGCGAGAGCGCCGCCGTGGTCGCGTACGACGACGCCGGCGGCGTCATGGCCGCGCGGTTGGTCTGGATGCTCCGCGTGACCGGCCACTCCGCCGCGCTGCTCGACGGCGGGCGCGCGGCGTGGGACGGCCCGCTCGAGTCCGGCGAGACCTCACGTCCGGCCACCGCCTTCTCGTCGCGGCCGTGGCCGGTCGAGGCGCTCGCGACCCTCGACGAGGTTGCCGCGGGCGGCGACTTCACCGTGCTCGACGCCCGCGCGCCGGAGCGCTACCGCGGCGAGGTCGAACCGATCGACCCGCGCGCCGGTCACATTCCCGGCGCGGTCAATCTGCCCGCCCGCGACTGGACCGACCACGACGGCCGGTTGCTCGACGACGACACCCTCGCCGAACGCCTCGACGCCGTCCCGGGCGAGATCGTGTCGTCGTGCGGGTCCGGCGTCACGGCGTGCCACACGCTGCTGGTGCTCGAGCACGCCGGCCGCTCCGGCCGGTTGTTCCCCGGCTCGTTCTCGCAGTGGAGCAACGACCCGACCCGGCCGGTCGCCACCGGTGCGTCGCCGGGCGGGGACGCGCCGTCGCGCTGACGGGTCGGGCGGGGTCCGCCAGGTGGGCCGTCGGCGTCCAAATGCGACGCGTCAGCTTCAGTTGAGCAGGTAGAGGTGCACGGCGTACTGCCGCGCGTCCGGCGAGCGGTGGACGTACACGATCCGGGCGAGCCCGTGCGGATCGTGGATCTCGGTGTGCTGGAGGAAGCGGCCCGACGTCGCGCCGAACACGTCGTCGTCGACCATGCCCGCGAGATCGACGTTCCAGCTCTCGCTCAGCCCGGTGGGCCCGACGCGCGGCGGCGACTCCCCCAGCCAGGTGCGGCCGGTGAGCGCCGGCTGCAGCCCGAGGCACGCGTTGACCACCCGCTCGGCCGCGGACCCGGTGAGGCCGTCCCAGGCCACCGCGCGGTACCACGTCACGGGGTCGAGGTAGAACAGGCCGGTGGAGTCGCCGTGCGCCAGCACGCGGGCCGGCTTCGCACACGCGGCCGGTTCGGCGAAGACGTCCCGGGCGACCTCGGCCGAGAACGCGACCCGGTCCACGGGCGCGACGACGAGCGAGGTGAACACGCCGTGTCCCGGCCACGCCAGGACCGACGTCGCGCAGAGGACGGCCACGGCGAGACCCGAGGTGCCCGCCGCCCGCCTCGCCGTTCGCACGGCGACCGGCGGCATCGGTGGGTACCGGCCGGGCTCGGGCACGCGGTCACGATAGGTGACCCCGGCTGAACCGGACCCGAACGTCTGCCCGCGGGTTCTCAGGGGGCCCGTCAGGGCAGGGTGATGCGGTCCTCGGCGGCGGCGAGCGCGATGTCGGTGCGGTGGTGACTGCCGTCGAGCCGGACATGGCGCAGCAGTTCGTACGCCTCGTCGCGGGCCTCGGCGAGGGTGGGGGCGACGGCGGTGGCGGCGAGCACCCGGCCGCCGCTGCTGACGGTCGCACCGTCGTCACGCCGACGGGTTCCCGCGTGGACCACGCCGTCCTCGTCGGCGCCGGTGACGACGTCACCGGTGCGGGGGGTCCCGGGATACCCCTGCGCCGCGAGCACGACCGTGACGGCGGCGTCCTCGCTCCAGACCAGCGGGGCGTGCTGACCCAATCGGCCCGTCGCTGCAGCATGCAACAGTCCGGCGAGGGGCGTCTCGAGCAACGGGAGGACGACCTGGGTCTCCGGGTCGCCGAAGCGGGCGTTGAACTCGATCACCCGCGGACCGTCCTTCGTGTACGCGAGCCCGATGTACAACAGGCCCGCGAAAGGCGTTCCCCGTTTGGACATCTCACCGATCGTGGGCCGAGCGACGGCGTCGACCACCTCGTCGACCGTTGCATCGGGCAACCATGTCAGCGGTGCGTACGCACCCATGCCGCCGGTGTTGGGACCCTTGTCGCCGTCACGGGCCCGCTTGAAGTCCTGCGCGGGCAGCAGCGGCACGACGTCCACACCGTCCGTGACGACGAACAGCGAAAGCTCGGGCCCGTCGAGGAATTCCTCGATCACCACGCGTTCACTCGCCGCGGCGTGCGCGAGGGCGGCCGCGCGGTCGGACGTCACGAGGACGCCCTTGCCGGCCGCGAGACCGTCGTCCTTCACCACGTACGGGGGCCCGAAGGCGTCGAGAGCGGCGGCGGCCTGCTCGGGCGTCGTCGCGACGTGCGATCCGGCGGTCGGCACACCCGCCGCCGCCATGACCTCCTTGGCGAACGCCTTGCTGCCCTCGAGCCGGGCGGCCGCGGCCGACGGCCCGAAGCAGGCGATGCCGGCCTCGACCACGGCGTCGGCGGCCCCCGCGACCAGCGGGACCTCCGGCCCGATCACCACGAGGTCGACCCCCTCGTCGACCGCCAGCCGGGCCACGGCCGCGGGATCGGTGACGTCGAGCCCGCGCTGCTCGGCCACCGCGGCGGTGCCGGGGTTGCCCGGCGCGCACACCAACGACGTCACACCCGGGTCGGCCGCGAGCGCCAGGCACAGCGCGTGCTCGCGCCCGCCGCCCCCGACGACCAGCACCCTCACGACGCCCAACTCCCCGATCCTGCGAGATTCGGCGTCACCCTGACGCCGTATCTCGCAGGATCGGTGCCCCCCTGCCCGCCGTTCACGACGGGAGGAGGTCGCGCACGGCGATGATCTCGTCGCGGCCGGGGCCGACGCCGATGGCCGACATCGAGGTGCCGCAGAGCTTCTGCAGCTCCAGGACGTAGTCGCGGGCGGCGCCGGGGAGGTCATCGAGGGTGCGGGCGCCGGTGATGTCCTCGGTCCAGCCGGGCCAGGTCTCGTAGATCGGCACGGCGCGGGCGAACTCCGCCTGCGTCATCGGCAGTTCCTCGTGCCGGACGCCGTCGACCTCGTAGGCGACGCAGACCGGGATCTCGTCGAGTCCGGTGAGGGTGTCGAGCTTGGTGAGGACGAAGTCGGTGACGCCGTTGACCCGGACCGCGTAGCGCGCGACCGGCACGTCGAACCAGCCGGTGCGGCGCGGGCGGCCGGTCGTCGTCCCGAACTCGAACCCCTGCTGGCGCAGCCACTCGCCCTTCTCGTCGACCAGTTCGGTCGGCATCGGGCCCTCGCCCACGCGGGTCGTGTACGCCTTCACCACCGCGATGACGCGGTCGATGCGGGTGGGCGGGATGCCCGAGCCGGTGCAGGCGCCGCCGGCGGTGGCCGACGACGACGTGACGAACGGGTAGGAGCCGTGGTCGACGTCGAGCATCGTCGCCTGGCCCGCCTCGAGCACGATGGTCTTGCCCTCGTCCAGCCACTGCGCGAGCAGCAGCGAGGTGTCGGCGACCATCGGCCGCAGCCGGTCGGCGTAGGACATCAGCTCGTCGACGGTCTCGTCGACGTCGATCGCGCGGCGGTTGTAGATCTTGACGAGGATCTGGTTCTTCATCTCCAGCGCGCCCTCGACCCGCTCGCGCAGCACCGCCTCGTCGAACAGGTCCTGCACCCGCACGCCGATACGGGACATCTTGTCGGCGTACGTCGGCCCGATGCCGCGGCCGGTCGTGCCGATCCGCCGGTTGCCGAGGAACCGCTCGCCGACCTTGTCCAGCACCGTGTTGTACGGCGCGATGAGGTGCGCGTTGGAGCTGACGACGAGGTTGGACGTGTCGACGCCGCGCGCCTGCAACCCCTCGAGCTCCTGGAACAGCACCGACGGGTCGATCACCACGCCGTTGCCGATCACGGCCTGGCAGCCGGGCGTGAGGATGCCCGACGGCAGCAGGTGCAGGGCGTACTTCTCCCCGTCGATGACGATCGTGTGGCCGGCGTTGTTGCCGCCGTTGAACTTCACGACCGCGTCGATGCGCGAGCCGAGCAGGTCGGTGGCCTTGCCCTTGCCCTCGTCGCCCCACTGGGCACCGATCAGCACGACTGCCGGCAAAGGGGGCTCCTCGGGTGTGACAGCGGGCCGGGCGGGAAGCAAACGCGCGCCAGGCTAGTCGATCAGGCCCGGGGGCCCTCACCGCCGGTCCTGCCACGACGCAGGAACCGTCGAGCAGCCGCGGGTGCCGGGGCTGCGGCAGGACGGCCCCGCGACACGACCCCGAGCAGTTTGGCCTTCGTGGTCGCCGGCATGACCATCGATGCGAGTGTCTCGACGAGCACGGCGCCGCCCTTGGTCTTGAACGGGTTCGTGTCGTGCGTATCACCGTCCGACGTCGCGGTCACCACAGCACCTCCATCGCCGACGCGAACTCCCGAGTATGTACCGTACCCATGCAGCCCTTCAAGACACGACGAATCACACGGGTGTCATTCGAGAACTGCCTCCATCAGGCGAGCCAGGCCCTCCGTTGCATCACGCAACTCCTGGGCGTGACCGCTCAGATCGACGTGCGGCGGTGCGTCGATCGCCAGCACACCCATGACCTCACCCGCGCCGGATCCCACGATCGCGGCGACGATCGTGCCGTAGTAGGGAGCGGTCCGACGCCACTCCGCGAAGGTCAGGCCCATCCGTCCCGCCGCCGGCAGCGCGTTCCACTCGACGGCGTTGCACGCCCCGTGCGACGCGACCATCGCGCGCAGGTCGGCGAATTCGGTCGTGCCCTGCTCCCAGCACCGGCCCACCACCCCGGTTCCCCTCGTCCACTCGACGAGCGACGGCGGGTGCAGCGCGAGTCCGCCGTGGACGACGGACCACAGCCGCGGTGCTCCCCAACGGCGACGTTCGACCAGCAGCAGGGTCGCCCCGAAGACTTCGACGCCCTCGCTCGTGATGTTGTGGAAGGCCACGCACCCGGTGTCCAGCGTCGTGCGGATCTCCATGCGCTTGGCCAGCGCCGCCGCCGTACCGCCGTCGGTGAGCAGCGTCGCGGCCGTACTGCCGATCGCCACGCCGGCCACGACGGCGACGCAGAGGACGACGGCCGGGCCGTTGCGCACCGCGTCGAAGAAGCCCGCCAGCGCGAGATAGGCGGAGGCAGCCCCGGAGAGGAGCGCCGCTGCGAGCACAGCGAGCCGGTGGTCCCGCGGCCGGCGGATCGACGTCACGACGCTCCCCGGTCCAACTCGACGTGGTCGTAGGCAGACTGACGCGGGAGAGAGTGCGTCTCCGGAATCAGGCGGTGAACGTGGGGTCGGCGTCGACTAGCAGTGCCTGCAGCCGATCGACCTGTGCCGTATCGCCGATCGCGGCGGCAGCGTCACGCAGCGCGGCGAAGGAGTGCAGGACGCCCAGGTTCGGCGCGTGGGCGGCCGGGACCGGCCCGGTGCCCTTCCAGCCCGCCTTGCGCAGCGAGTCCAGCCCGCGGTGGTAGCCGGTCCGGGCGAAGGCGTACGCGGCGACCGGGTCGTCGGCCAGGGCGGCCGTGGAGAGCGCGGCCCAGGCGGCGGACGAGGTGGGCACCGCGGCGGCGACGGCCCGCGGGTCCTCGCCCGCCTCGAGCCGCGCGACGGCCGGGTCGACGGGGAGTTCGGTCGGCCGGTTCAGCAGGTCCCGCCCGTGGGGGGCGTGGGGAGTGGTCACGCGTCCGACGTTACTTCTGCGCCGTCCCGGCCGAGAGCAGGTTCTCGCACGCCTCGACGACGCGGGCCGCCATGCCGCCCTCGGCCGCCTTGAGGTAGCTGCGCGGGTCGTAGACCTTCTTGTTGCCGACCTCGCCGTCGACCTTCAGCACGCCGTCGTAGTTGCTGAACATGTGCCCGGCGATCGGGCGGGTGAAGGCGTACTGGGTGTCGGTGTCGACGTTCATCTTCACCACGCCGTACGACAGCGCGTCCCGGATGTCCGAGAGCTCCGAACCCGACCCGCCGTGGAAGACCAGCTCGAAGGGCTTGGCGTCCGGCGTGGAGAACTTCGCCGCCACCGCCTCCTGGATGTCGTGCAGCACCGACGGCCGCAGCTTGACGTTGCCCGGCTTGTAGACGCCGTGCACGTTGCCGAACGTCGCGGCCAGCAGGTAACGGCCGCGCTCGCCGAGACCCAGCTTCTCCGCGGTGAGCACGGCGTCGCCGGGGGTGGTGTACATCTTCTCCGACGCCTCGCCCACGACGCCGTCCTCCTCGCCGCCCACCACGCCGATCTCGAGCTCGAGGATGATCCTGGCCGCGGCGGCCTTCGCCAGCAGTTCCTCGGCGATGTCGAGGTTCTCGTGCAGCTCGACCGCCGAGCCGTCCCACATGTGCGACTGGAACAGCGGCTGCTCACCGCGGTCGACCCGTGCCTGCGACACCGCGAGCAGCGGACGCACGTAGGCGTCGAGCTTGTCCTTCGGGCAGTGGTCGGTGTGCAGCGCGATCTGCACGTCGTACTTCGCGGCGACGACGTGCGCGAACTCCGCCAGCCCGATCGCGCCGGTCACCATGTCTTTCACGCCCGTGCCCGACGCGAACTCCGCGCCGCCGGTCGAGACCTGGATGATGCCGTCGCTGCCGGCGTCGGCAAAGCCCTTGATCGCGGCGTTGACCGTCTCCGACGACGTCACGTTGATGGCGGGGTAGGCGAACTGTCCGGCCTTGGCGCGGTCGAGCATGTCCGCGTAGGACTCGGGCGTGGCGATGGGCATCGCGGGACTCCTCGGGAGTGGCCGGAAGGCGGTCGGCGGTGAGTATCCCAGCCCCCGGTGCCCGCTAGTACCCCCGCGTCGCGACGACGGCCTTGCCGGTGTCACGCCAGATGTTGCCGGAGTACGAGACGGTGGCGCCGCGCCCCCAGATGATCGCGCAGTTCGCGACCGTCGTGTCGTGCAGGAACTTGTTGCCGCTGATCGTCAGCCCGCTGATCGTCGCCTTGGGCGTCGGGCTGATGTTCACGGTGCACGCACCGCCGCTGGACCAGTTGCCGGTGAACCGCACGCCCGACGCGACCCCCGCGTTCTGCGCCACCATCAACGCCGCGTTGCGGTTGCCCGAGATCGTGTTGGCGGTGACGAGGATGTTGGTCCCCGACATGACCTGCACGCCGTCGTTGTGGGTGTCGCGACCCAACGGGCTGTTGGCCGCGGCGACGAAGTAGGTGTCGTGGATCCACGAGTTCTTCACGGTGACGTTGCCGCCGACGACGTCGACACCGTCGACGGTCTTGGTGATCTCGACCTTGTCCACGGTGAAGTCGTGGCCGAGGATCCCCGCCTGGTAGGCCGACGGGTACTGCGGAACGATCGTGCTGATGCTGAGCACGAAGCCCTTGTGGTTCGTGTTGCCGTAGTTGCAGTCGATGATCGGGCTCTCGGTCTTCGCCGCGCTGCCGCGGATGACCGAGTTGGTCAGCGTGATGTTCGGCGCGTTGACCCGCACCCGGCCGTGGATGTCGAGGTTGCTGTAGGTCGCGCCCGCCTTGTCGAGCGAGACGTCGCCGTCGATGCGGCGCAGCGTCGACGAGTGCTTGACGCCGGTGTTGGCCGGGCCGGGGGCCGCCGTGGCGGCGGCGGCCGCGGGGGCGGTGCGGAGCAGCAGCGGGACGAGCAGCGTCACGAGGACCGCGACGACGGCGAGCAGCGGGAGCAGGACGCGGGCGCGCGGGGACAGAACGGATCGCACGAGGGGGACTCCGGGAG
>CAXUNA010000168.1:0-7957 GCA_964252095.1 uncultured Jatrophihabitans sp.
CCAGCGACGACCACGTCGTCGCAGGCAAGGAGTCAACCGAAGCGGGGGCAGACCCGAGCGTCGTGGCGTTGCTGTAGACCGTGGTGCCCGATGCCTGCGTGCTCAGCTTGATCGGGGTGGTGCCGGCGCTGTCGCGGTAGACGGTCGGCCCGTTGTCCGGGTAGAACCAGCCGCCGCCCAGCCCGAACACGGACTGGCCGGGCGTCGCGGGGTCGGCGGTGACACATCCGATGTCGCGCCACAGCTGCAGTGGGGGCAGGTTCTGGGGTGTGGCGGTGAAGCTGTTCATGGGGTGTCCTCCAGCTTTCGGCTGGTCATGGGGTTCGGGTGGTGCGGGGTTGGCGCTGGCCGGTCTGTGCGGGATGAAGGACCTCGCTCGCGACCATCGCTCCGAAACGGCGGGCAGCTCATCCGCCGGTCGGTGACGTTCACGCCGCCCCCGACGTCTGGTCGATCATCTGCTGGATCTGGAAGTCGGTGAACCCGGCGACCTCGGGCGGAGCCGGCAGCACGAACGCCCACATGTTGGCGGGGCTGAGCCTGCTGGTGCTGAGGGTGTTCAGGTCGGCGATTGCCTTGCCGGCGCCGGGACGGGTGCGGCAGTAGGACTCAAGGATCGCGCCCCATGACGGGTCAGCAGACCCGAACATGCCGTGGTTGCTGACGTCGTGCGCCCGTCGGGCGATGGCCTGTGCCAGTAGCCGGTCACCGGTGTCGTCGGCGCGGTTGTACAGCTCGAGCGCCTGCGACGGTGACTGGATGGCGTCGGCGCGGTCGCAGGCGTCGCGGTACGACATCGCGGACGCCGGGTCGTTGGGGATGCCGAACGCGGTGGTCATCAGCCGCTGACGGTTCGTCTCGCTCTGGCCGGTGGCCACCGACTCGAGGTCAGTCATCTTGGCCTTGGCGGCGAGGTAGACCTTGCCGACTCCGGCCTGCTTGCCGGGGACGGACAACGTCGCGTCACCGCGAATCCGCTGGTACTGGCGGTCAGCGTCCTCACGGATGCGGTTCGCCGGTGTGTCGGCCATGTTGTTCATGCTGATCCCGAACCCGGTCATGCGGCTCTCCTGCCGTAGTTGTCGACGTCCTCGCGTGTGAGAGCCCAGCGACCGCCGACCTTCGATGCAGGCAACGTCCGTGCGGCGATCGCTTTGGTGATCGCCCGTTGCCCGACCCCGAGCCGATCGGCGGCCTGCCGGGTGTCCAACACGTCCAATGCTGCCAACGGTTCTCGTGTCGGAACCGTCGCAGTTCTGGCACCGGAACCGGTCCGGTAGGCGTTGGCCACAAGTCCTATCGCGAGCAGGACCGCGTCGACCTCGGAATCGTTGCCACGCGCACGAGTCCGCAGCTCACGAAGCTTCGCGACCTGGTCGAGCCACGCGGCGACGTGCGCCGGCACGAACACCCCAGGGCCGTGCATGTACCGCTCGTGTCCGCCGCTCACGACGGCAGCTCCGGATCGAGCCACGTCGTATAAACAGACTTGCGCACCTCGTCCTCGTACTCGGCCATCAGGGCACCGATCGTGTGCTCAGTGATCGGCCGACCATCAGGCATCACCCAGCCGGCCAGCGCGGCGGCAAGGTTGTCTGAACACTCCCGCGCCGCGGCGATCTGATCTCGGACGACGCCGCCGAGATCATGCGGCGCGCTCACGCTGCGAGTCCTGTTCGGAACACGAACGCGGACCGCCGTGGTGAGAGACCTGCAAGACGCAACCGCCGAGTCAGGTCGTGTCGTTCGGCGCTGCCGTGATCGGGTGGTGCCTCGACCACGTGGCAGAACACCGTCCCCGCCTGCCTGGTCGTCTTGGCGGTGCCGTATCGGTCGGTGGGGGTGTCGGCCGTACCGACGTCCTCTGCGGCTGCGTCGTGGTCCTGCACTGCTCCGTGCTCGCTGACGCGAGCGCTATCTGTATTGAGTTCGCCACAGCGTGGCGCACAGGATTCGCCATCCTGTGCGGAGCACATGGCGCACAGGATGGGCTCGTCGGGTGCCGCCCTGTGCGCCAGAAGTGGCGCACAGGGCGAGCTGGTCGGGACCGTGACGACGTATACCGCTCGCCGCTTGTAGCCGCCTGGCATCGTGCGTCTGAGCCACCCCGCGCTGATGGCCTTGTCCAGGTGGCGATCGATGGTGCGAGGCGGAACGCCTGCTGCGTCCACGAGCTGGTCGCGCCACACCTCGAGCCGCCCGTCAATGGTCATCAGAGAGGCGATGGACAGCAGCGTGGCCTTCACGGGCCGCATCCCGACGTCGAACGCGGTCCGGCTGACCTCGCGCTGCCACAGCAGCCGGCGGCTCATCACGAGGTCACCACCATGTGCACCGTGACGCCGGCCAGGTCGAGCACCGCGAGCACATCATTGGCCCGATCAGCGGGCACCGTGGGGCACTTCCGGAACGGGTCGCGCATGTGCCTGATTCCGGACGTCGTGAGCACGGACCAGACCGCTGCGGTGTTGCCGGTGAACCACGCGCTGCGCGGGCCGATCTCGCACTCGACGGGTGCCCGCGGCTGCGCCGGGGTCACGCCGCGGCTCCGACGACGCGCCGGTGCGCCGAAGCCGCGGTGCGGCCGGCCTCCACCGGTGACAGACCGGCGGTGACGCCCGCCTCGATCAGTGGGCGAAGGTCGGCGCGGCCACCGGTCGACTCGAGCGCACGGCACGCCGCCCAGAACAACCCGTTGTTGCGGCCACCCTCGGGCAGTGCCGCAACCCAGCGAACGAGCTCATCGACTGCATCGGTCGAAGAGCGAGGTGTGTCAGGTTGCCACACCTGCCGCGGTGGGCACAGCAGCCGCCGGCACGCTTCCCAGTCGAGCGAGCCGCGGGCGCCGGGCCGGTCCTCGACCACCCGGTACGCGGTGCCGTTCACCATGGATGGTGGTGTCAGCACGTACCCACCGACACCGCGTACGTCGAGGTGGTGGACGGCGAGCGAGCTGTTCCTGACGGTGCCCGTCGGGGCGAAGTACAGGTGCAGTCCGCCGCGAGGGGTCTCGACGATCCGGCGAGCCCCGGCGAGCAAGCCGTCTCGCTTAAGACGCCGAAGCGCGCCGAAACCTGTACCCGTAGCCGTAACGTCTACGTCGAGGACGTCGAACGTGGCCGGCAAACCTGTCGGCACCGCGACGTTCGCGTCAGGCCAACGCGTCCACCAGTGGGCGATGATGTCGACGTCGGTGGTCGCGTCCTGGAACCCGTGCCGGGTCAGCGGTCGCTTTCCGCCGACCTCCACCGGGAACACAGGCCGGCCGTTGCGGGCATGCTGAAGCGCGCCCGGCAGCATCGCGCTCCGGGCCGTTACCGCGGTCACCGATCGTCACCGTCAACACCGAGCGGAACGCCCCGCAACAGCGACCGCACGAAGTCGCCGGCCTCGTCGTCCATACCGGGGTGGGCGGTGAACGCCCCTCCCGCCCAGATGCCGAGTCCTGCAGCGGCGGTCCGCCGGTAGAGCTCGGCGGCGTGCTGTTCGACGACCGTCTGCGCGCTCATCGGCCTGTCACCCCGCGCCAGACGGCGACGATCCCGCCGTTGCGGCCGGCCTTCCGTGATGGGCGGTAGCCGGCTTTCTCGATCCGGCCCGCCTTCGCTGCGGCCATGAAGATCCCGCCAGTGCCGTTGCCGAGGTCGGCGAGGCCGTACCGCACCTGGGTGTCGTCCGCGGAGAACAGGTACCCGGCGGCAGCGTCAGTTTCGACGGCTGTGCGCCACGAAGCGCGGACCCACGGATCCGCCGCGTCAAGCGCCAACTGCGACGGGTGCTCGGTACCCTTGGCCTTGTCGTCAGCAGCGATGTCGTTCGGTGAGAGCCCGTTTCCCTGCCCGGGGCGGGCTCTTTCCATGTCGGTCATCAGGCAGCCGCTCCCCCGCTGTCGGAAGAGCGAAGGAGCAGCGCGAGTCGGTCCCGTTGTGCTGCCGTGAGCGGCGGCGCCTCGGCGACGGTCTTGCGGATGTAGTCGGCGATCTTCGCCTCGACGAGATCACGTCGAGCGTCAGCGATCTTCTCGATCTTGTCGGGACTCAGGCGGACAAGTCCGCCGAGGCGATTGCGTGCAGTGAGCGTTTCGCTCATTCCGGCCTCCGGGCAGCACAAGCTGGCCCAGCAATTAGCCGGAAGAGATCCGCAGGTTCAACGCTCCTGCGACAACGTGCCGCAAGCCTAACAGTTAGGGCAGCATCGAGACGTCAATGGACTTCCGCCGCGCCGCGACGTACTGCGGAAGCACCTTCTGAGCCGTGGCCAGAGAGACCGGCTTGTCACGCCCGCACCTCGGACAGACGAACCGCCACTTGACCTGCTCGCCGAAGTCTTCGTGATGAGACTCGGCGTCAACGATCATCTGCCGCGGAGCCTGATTCATCTCGCCGAACGCTTCGACCTTTGCGTCCGGTACGGACGACCACGGGGCTCGCGCTCGGCGGGTGGTCATGGTTTCGACCTGGTCGCCATCGACCTTGAACGTGTCGATCACTGCCGGCGGATGTGTGCTGCGGTCGGTGCAGACGACCTCGATGAATTCGCTCACGCTGACCTCCACTCGACGTCGATCAACTCGGGGTCGAACTCCCGGCCACGAAGACCAGGTTGCACCGTGACTTTCATCAGTGCCTCGACAACGGCCCGTCGGCGTTCGATGTCGAGTGCGTTCCACACCTGGCGGGCGTCCCGCCCGCCTACGAACCCGGCGAGGACACCGCTCCGGTCGTTGCGTGACATCTGGCCTTCGATCTCACCGAGGCGGTCCCGCAGCTGTTTGGTGATCTTCACGAGCTGACCGCTGGTGATCGCGCCCGCCGCGAAGGCATCTGCAGCCTCGCCGAGTCGCCCACGCAACGCAACTGCGTCCGTCCGCAACGTCGCGTTGTCGGCTGTCCCATCAGGCGGTGACGCCACGAGAGCGGCCTTGGCGTCGTCACGGGAAAGTCGGGCGATGACGATCTCGCTGACGTAATCGTCCAGCGAGCGTGCCGACCGGGCGACATGCCCCGAACCACGAGTTGGGCACCGGTAGACCGTCCTCGACGATCTCCCCGGCGCTCCCGCCGCGGCGGACTTCAACCGCGTGCTGCAGGTGCCGCACACTGCGAGCCCCGCGAGCAGCCACCGGGCGCGGTTCGACTGCGACCTGCGCCGCGAGGGGTCCGAGAGGACCGCGCAGACCCCACGCCACACATCCTCGGTGACCAGCGCCGGCATGACCGACTGCGCGATGATCTCGCCGTTGTATTCGGTCAGCCCGGCGTTCCTGGCTCGCGTTACGACTTGACGTACGGATGTGTAGTTCCACTGCCGGCCGGTCGAGGTCGTCACGCCGCGGGCGTTGAGGTCGTCCACGATTGAACCAAGCGACTGACCGGCGAGGATCGCCTTGCAGGCGTTGCGCACCTCGCGTGCCTCCGCCCGGTTGACGGTCGGCTTGCCTCCTGGACCGTGCAGCGTCCACCCAAATGGGCGTGCGCCGCCAAGCCACTTCCCGGCAGCAGCGGCCTGAGCCTGTGCCCGCTTCGTGCGCTCGCTCTTGTGCTCGACCTCGAACCGGGCGAACGCACCCAGCGTGCGGGCCATCATCCGACCAGACGGAGTCGCCAGGTCCAGCTCGCCCGCTTGCACGGTCTGAGTGATGACAGCCTGCCTATCGCAGATGTCCACGTACTCCTCGAGCTCCCGCGGCGAACGATGGAGACGGTCGGTGTGCCAGACCAGAACGCCAGTCGCAGTACCGGACTCGAGATCAGCGAGCAGCCGCCGGTACCCGGGTCGCGGCTTGCCGCTGTACGCGGATACATCGTTGTCGGTGTGCGTGGCGATGATCGTCCAGCCGAGCCTGTCGGCAAGGGCTTCGCAGTCGGCGCGCTGACGGTCTACGCCGAGGCCAGCACCAGCGCGGTCCTGCGAGATCCGGCAATAGATCACTGCTCGTCGCTTCGCTGCCACTTCTACATTGTGCCTTGACATATCCCGGCAGGCCGCTGTTCAAGGCGATGAGCAGGTCCAGGCACTCCTCCTGCCGCACCTCGCCGACCACGAGCCGCGAGGGCCGCATCCGCAGCGCCTCCTTCACCAGCCGCCGCAGCGGGATCTCGCCGGTGCCCTCGAGGTTCGGCTGCCGGGTCTGGAGGGCGACGGTGTCGGGTTGCGGTACCTGGAGCTCGAAGACCTCCTCGACGGTGACGATCCGTTCACGACCGGGGATCGCTCCGCACAACGCGTTCAGCAGCGTGGTCTTGCCGGCCTGCGTGCCCCCGCTGACCAGCACGTTGAGCCCGGCCGTCACCGACGCGTCGAGGAAGCGGTGCACCTGCGGTGTCATCGAGCCGGCGGCCACGAGCTGCTCGAGCGAGCGCAACCCGATGACGAACTTGCGGATGTTGACGGCCATGTGGCCGCGGGTGATCGGCGGGATGACCACGTGCAGCCGGCTCCCGTCCGGCAACATCGCGTCGACGAACGGCGCGCTGAGGTCGATGCGGCGGCCCGAGGTGCGCAGCATCCGCTCCACCAGCTCGGCGACCTGCGGGGCGGTGAGGATGACGGTGGTCAGCTCGGATCGCCCGGCCCGGGCGACGAAGACCCGCCCCGGCTCGTTGATCCAGACCTCTTCGATCGAGTCGTCGTCGAGCAGCGGTTGCAGCGGCCCGAACCCCGCCACGGCGTCGAACACGCTGCGCCCCACCGACGACGCGTCGACCAACGGCGGCAACGACGACGTCACCGCCCGGTCCGCGTAGTCGGCCACCACCTCCTCGACCAACCGCCGCACCGCCACCGACTCCACCGCGGGATCGAGGCCGCGGCGGCGCACCAGCTCGCGGACCTCGCTCTCGACGATGGTGGTGGCGGTGGCCATCCCGGGCGCTCCTCGAGGTCTCTGCACCCCGAGACGCTGACGCCCGAGATGTTCCCTTGTGCCGGATCTTACGAAAGAACACGAGCTCGCGCAGATCGATCATGAAACCTGTGGACAACGGAGCGACCGGTCCCCACCGCGCCGCATCCCCACATCCGGTTCCGGCCCGGCACCGGGGCGGCTGTGTGACCATCGCGCCATGGCGGGCGGGCAGGTGCACGACGCCTCGCACACCACCACCGCCCGGCGGCCGGATCTGCCGGGGCTCACCTCGTTGCGGTTCGTGGCCGCGGTGATCGTCCTGCTGCACCACGCGGCCGAGGCGTTCGGACTGCCGGCCGGGCTCGCGGCCCTCGGTCGGATCGGCTTCGTCGGCGTCGACTTCTTCTTCGTCCTCTCGGGGTTCGTCCTCACCTGGAGCCACCGCGAAGGGCAGCACGCGACGACGTTCTGGCGCCACCGCCTGGTGCGCGTCTACCCGCTGCACGTCGTGGGATGGCTGCTCGCCATCGGCGTCGCGATCTCCACGGACGTCGACTACTACCCGCTCGTCGCCTGGGCGCTCGCGCTCGTGCTGCTGCAGGTCTGGGCACCGTCGGGCACCTGGGCGTACGCCGGCAACGGGGTGAGTTGGTCGCTGGCCTGCGAGGCGTTCTTCTACGCCCTGTTCCCCTGGCTGCTCCCCCGCATCGCCCGGCTGCCCACCCGCCGGCTCGTGCAGCTCGGCCTCGCGGTCCTGCTCGCCATGACGGCGGCGTGCGCGGTGGTGCGGGTGTGGGATCCCGCGGCGGACTCGGGCAATCCCGGCGTGCTGTACACCGATCCCGTCTACCGCCTGGGCGAATTCGTCATCGGCATCGTGCTCGCCCGCCTGGTGACGGCCGGGTGGCGACCGCGGGTGTCGGCGGGTGCCGCCCTGGCGCTCGCCGGTGCCGGCTACCTCGCCGTGGCGGCCGTGTACCACCGGCTCGACGACGGATCCGGCGCCGCCAGGCTGACGAACCCCGCCGCCACCCGCGAGATCGTCGGCCTCGTCCTGCTGGCGGCGGCGGCGGTCCTGTCCGCCCTGCCGGCGCTGCTGGTGTTCGTCGT
>CAXUNA010000169.1:0-7926 GCA_964252095.1 uncultured Jatrophihabitans sp.
GATGGGCGGCGGGGTGCGCTCCAACTATTCAGCGCGGGTGAGCAGCGTCGCGAGGTGGCGGCGGTAGTCGGCGTCACCGTGCATGTCGGCGCCCGGGTTCGTGCCGACCACGGCCAGGGCGGCCGCCTCCGCGACCGAGGCACCCTCGGCCAGTGCCGCCTCCGTCGCACCGGCGCGCAGCGGCGTTTAGCCCATGTTCACCAGGGCTATCCGGCCGGCGACCGTGGCGACGCCGACGATGGCCCAGTCGTTCGCGCGGCGGGTGAACTTCTCGTAGTGCGCTCCGGTGGGCCCGGTGCGGGGCACGCGGATCTCGACGAGCAGCTCGTCGGGTTCGAGCGCCGTCTCGAAGTACCCACGGAAGAACTCGGTGGCGGGCACGGTCCGACGCCCGCCGGCACCCTCGATCACCATCGTGGCGTCGGAGGCGAGCACGGCCGCCGGGAGGTCGGCCGCGGCGTCGGCGTGCGACACCGATCCGCCGATCGTGCCGCGGTGCCGGATCTGCGGGTCGCCGACGTACGACGCCACCTCGGCGATGAGCGGCGCCTCGGCGTGCAGGACCTCGGACCGCACGAGGTCGGCGTGGCGCGTGAGGGCACCGATCGCGACCTCGTCGCCCTCCACGCGCACGTAGGAGGCCTCGTCGAGCCGGCCGATGTCGATGAGCACCGACGGGAAGGCGAAGCGCAGTTTCATCATGGGCAGCAAGGAATGGCCGCCCGCCAGCAGCTTGGCCTCGTCGCCGTGTTCACCGAGCAGCGTGACCGCGTGCTCCACCGACTCGGCCCGCACGTACTCGAACGGGGCGGGGATCATGCGCGCGCCTCGGAGGTCTCGGCCGCGCGGAGCACGGCCCGGACGATGTTGTGGTAACCCGTGCAGCGGCAGATGTTGCCCTCGAGACCCTCGCGGACCTCCTGCTCGGTGGGGTGGGGGTTCTCGACCAGCAGCGCCGCCGAGGCCATGACCATCCCCGGCGTGCAGAACCCGCACTGCAACCCGTGTTCGGACTGGAAGGCGGCCTGCACCGGGTGCAGCCGCTCGCCGTCGGCGAGACCCTCCAGCGTGGTGACGGAGCGGCCGTCGGCCTGCACGGCGAGCACCGTGCACGACTTCACCGACTCGCCGTCGAGATGGACGGTGCACGCGCCGCACGACGTGGTGTCGCAGCCGATGTTGGTGGCCTTCAGTCCGCAGACGTCGCGCAGGTGGTGCGCGAGCAACAACCGCGGTTCGACGTCATCGGTGCGTTGTGCACCGTTCACGGTGATCGTGATCTCCATCAGTGACCTTCCTCCTGCGCCGCGGCGATCGCCTTCCACACCCGGAACGACGACGTCGGCATGTCGATGTGCCGCACCCCCAGGTGGGCCACGGCGTCGATCACCGCGCTCTGCACCGCCGGCGTGGACCCGATCGTGCCGGCCTCGCCGATTCCCTTGGCGCCCAGCGGGTTGTACGACGTCGGCGTCTCGGTCGTGACCAGCTCGAAGCTCGGCACCTCGGTGATCGAGACGATGGGGTAGTCGGCGAACGTGGTGGTCAGCGGGTTGCCGTCGTCGTCGTAGAGCACCTCCTCGAGCAGCGCCTGCGCGGCGCCCTGCGCGAGCCCGCCGTGCCGTTGCCCCTCGGCGATCAGGGGATTCATGATCACCCCGGCGTCGTCGAGCGCGATGATCCGCTGCAGCTTGGCCTGGCCGCTCTCGGTGTCGACCTCCACCACGGCGACGTGCGCGCCGAACGGGTAGGTCGCGCCCGGCGCACTGAAGACCGATCGCACGGACAACGGTTCCTCGGCGGCGAGCTCGGCGAACGAGACGCCCGAACCGGGCACGCCGATCACCGCGAGGCCGGCGGCGGCGTGGTCGACGACGAGGTCGGAGGGGTCCACCTCGAGCTTCTCGGCGGCCCGGGCCCGGGCGACGTCGACCAGCTCGCGGGTCGCCTGCCGCACCGCGGCCCCACCCTGCTGCAGGCTGCGGGACCCACCGGTGCCCCCACCCTCGGGGATGAGGTCGGTGTCGCCCCACTTCACAGTGATCTTGTCCAGCGGGATGCCCGTCTCCTCGCTGGCGAGCATGGCCCAGACCGTCGAATGCCCCTGCCCGTGCGGGGATGTCCCCGTGAGGATGGTGGCCGTGCCGTCGGGGTGGATCTCGAGCGTCGCGTTCTCCTTCGGCGCACCGGACTCGTCACCGCCACCGGTGATCTCGACGTAGACCGACACCCCGATGCCGAGCTGCTTCACGTCGCCGCGTTCGCGGCGCTCCGCCTGCTCGCGGCGCAGCCCCTCGTAGTCGGCCGCGGCCAGCACGCCGGCGAGCGCCGCCGGGTAGTCGCCGGAGTCGTAGAGCGCGCCGCCCTTGCTGGTGTACGGCTCGGTGAACGCGGGCAGCAGGTTGAGGCGCCGCACCTCCGCCGGGTCGATGCCGACCTCGGCGGCGAACAGGTCCATCGCCCGCTCGATCGCCGCCGTCGCCTCGGGCCGCCCCGCGCCGCGGTAGGCACCGACCGGCGTGGTGGTGGTGAGGACGCTCGCGAACGACGTCTCCAGCCCCGCGATGTCGTACACGCCCGGTGCCATCAGCGCGGTCAGCCCGGGCAGGACTCCCCCGATCCGCGGGTAGGCGCCGCAGTCCTGCAGGACCTCGAGCCGGTAGGCCTTCACGCGGCCGTCGCGGTCGCCGCCGATGGTCACGGTGTGGACCTGGCCGCGGCCGTGGGTCATCGCCACCATGTTCTCCGACCGGGTCTCGACCCACGTCGCGGGCCGACCGGTGATGCGCGCCGCCAGCGCCACGACGACGTGTTCGACGTCGGCGCCGAACTTCGCCCCGAACGCGCCGCCGACGTCGGGGGTGATGATACGGACCTGCTCCGCGCCGACCCCGAGCGCACCGACCACCGCGGCCCTGCTGCCCTGCGCGCCCTGGTTCGGCAACCAGAGGGTGAGCCGACCGTCGTCGCCCCAGACCGCGGCGGCGCTGCGCACCTCGAGCGGCGCCACCGCCACCCGCTGGTTGACGATCTCGCGGGTGACGACGACCTCGCAGCCGTCGAAGAAGTCCTCGGCGAAATCGGGTTCCTTGGCGTACACGATGTTCGTGCCGGCGTCGGGGAACAGCAGGATCTCGTCACGGGCGGCGGCGCGCGGGTCGACGAGCACGGGCAACGGGTCGTAGTCGATCTCGACCAGCTCGCCGACGTCCTCACCGGTGTAGCGGCCGTCGGTCAGCACCACGGCGACCGGTTCGCCGACGAACCGCACGACCTCGGCGGCCAGCAGCGGCTGGCCCATCGCCGCCGGGAACATCGGGAACGGCGGGCGTTGCGCCGGGGTGTCGGTGAGGTCGGCCGCGGTGAGCACCGCGACCACCCCGGGTGTCTCCCGCGCCGCCGTGGTGTCGATCGAGGTGACGCGGGCGTGGGCGATCGGCGAGCGCACGAAGGTCACGCGCACCGCGTCCGTGAGCCGGTCGTCGACGATGTCCTCGGTGTAGACCGCCCCGCGGGTGAGGAAGCCCGGGTCCTCGACCCTCGGTACGCGGGTGCCGAGGATGCTCCCGCGCGGTGGCTGCCCGGTCGCCCGTTCGATCACGTCGGTCACGGCTTCGGACGCTACTCGCCGACCGCCCGGCCGGACCAGATCGACAGGTGTCCGTCAGCCACCGGCGAACGGCGGCAGGACGTCCACGACGGCCCCCTCGTCCAGGCGGGTGTCGTCCCCGACCGCCGTGCCGTCGACGAGCAGGCTGGAGGCCGCGACGATCTTCGCCAACTCGGGGCGTTCTCCGAGCAACGCCTTGAGCGCGCGGACATCCGGTGCGACGACCTGCCCCTCGGCACGCCCCGCGGCACGCCTCGCCCCCGCCCAGAACCGGACGGTGACGGTGGGACCGGCAGCACTCACCGGAGCATCGTCGCAGAGGACGTCGTCACATGTTCTGCGCACCCTGCTTGATCGCCTCGCGGATGCGGGCGTAGGTGCCGCAGCGGCAGATGTTGCGGATCTCGTCGATGTCGGCGTTCTTGATCTCGTGGCCGGCCGCCCGCGCCTGCTTGACCTTGGCGACGGCCGCCATGATCTGGCCGGGCTGGCAGTAGCCGCACTGCGCGACATCACGGTCGAGCCACGCCTCCTGCATCGGGTGCAGCGCCGCGCCGACGGTCGCGGGCAGCCCCTCGATCGTCGTGATCTCGTCGGTCTTCTTGATGTCCTTCACCTGCACGCTGCAGGGGTTGAACGCCTTGCCGTTGATGTGACACGTACAGGCCTTGCAGACGTCGATGCCGCAGCCGTACTTGGGGCCGGTGAACCCGAGCAGGTCACGGATGACCCACAACAGCCGGACGTCGTCGTCGACGTCCACGCTGACCTGCTTGCCGTTGAGCCGGAACGTGTGCGTGGGCACGGGTGCCTCCTCGTCGAGGGTGGTGCGGGGAACGGCAGGGTCAGAACGCGTACGACAGGCCGTCGGTCGGCGGAGCCGGGACCGGCGGGACGAACGGGTACGGGGTGAAGGTCAGGGTGGCGTGGTTGAGCGGGAAGCGGGTCGGGACGGTGTTGGTCGCCCGGCCGTAGGCGCACGCCGTCGCAGCCGCCACCGAGGCCACCCCGAGTTCCCCGGCCCCGCCGGGGTTGGCGCTGGTCGACGGCATGATCGCGACCTGGATGTCCGGCGGGACGTTCCACTCGCGGGTGTAGCGGTAGTTGTCCCAGCTCGCCTCGAGGAACGCGCCGTCCTCCAGGTGCATCGAGGAACTCAGCGTCAACGCGATGCCGTCCATCGCGCCGCCCTGCATCTGGGCCTCGAGACCGGTCGGGTTGACGACCTGGCCGACGTCGACCGCCGTGACCACCTTCGTGACGCGCGGGCCGGTGTAGGCGTCGCGGATCTTGCGGTTCACCGTGGCGGGGCGGCAGTCGATCTCGACGAGTGTGGCGACCACGCTCTTGTACTCCGCGTGCACCGCGATGCCCTGAGCGGTTCCGGCGGGCATCGCCCGGCCCCAGTTCCCGAGCTTGGCCGCCTTGTCCAGCACGGCGATCAGACGGGCGTCCTGCAGGAACTTGCGGCGGAACTGGTAGGGGTCGAGCTTCGCCAGCTTGGCGAGCTGGTCGGTGACGACCTCCTGCGCGACCCGCACGTTCGGCGAATAGATGTTGCGCATCGAGCCGGTGTTGAAGCCACCGTCGACCTCGTTGAGCAGCTGCGACACGACCCCGTAGTTGTAGCTGCACGCGGCCGTGAGCAGGAAGATCGACTGCGCCAGCGTGTAGTTGCCGGCGGGCAGGTGGCCCGCGGCCGCCGTGACGATCTCACCGAACCCGTGGCGGAAGTCGGTGCTCACGCTGGTGTGCCGCTGCTCGTAGCTGAGCACGTCGCCGGCGAGGTAGGTCGCCTTGACCCGTGACGTGCACATGGGATGGACCCGGCCGTGCCGGGCGTCGTCGGCCCGGTGCCACATCAGGCGCACCGGCTTGCCGAACAACTTGGACGCCTCGGCCGCGTCGAGGGCGGCGTCCTGGAACAGCCGACGGCCGAACGACCCACCACCGGTCATGACGTGCACCTTCACCGCGGACAGCGGCAGCCCGGTCACGCGGGCGATCTCGGCCTGCGCGACGATCGGCGCCTTGACGGCCGACCACACCTCGGCGCTGTCGGCCCGGACATCGGCGATCGCGGAACCCGGTTCGAGGGCGGCGTTGCTGGCGAACGCGAAGAAGAACCGCAGGTCGACGGTCTTGGTGAGCACCGGCAACGTCGGGGTCGCGAACGGCAGCTCGGCCGCGATCAGTCCCTTCTCGATGTCGGCGTCGGAGTGGCCGGCGACGGCTTCGGGACCGTCCTTCCAGGTCACGTTCAACGCGCGGACGGCGTCGATGCACTGGCCGAACGTCTTCGCGCGGACCGCGACCCCGTTGGTGACCACTCCGACGTCGGTGACGCCGGGCATCTTCCGCACGGTCGCGGCGTTGTTGACGCGCACGAGGGTGCCCTGCAGCGTGGGCGCCCGGCAGATCATCGTCGGGAGCGCGGCGGCCATCTTCGTGTCGAGCGTGAACGTCTTGCGCCCCGTGACGGCATCGAGGGCGTCGATGCGCTTCTGCGCCTTGCCGATGACCTTGAAGTCGTCGCGCTTCTTCAGCGTGACCGGCAGCAACGTGGTCACCGTGGTCCCGGCGGCCGCCGCGAGTGCGGTGTACGCGAGCGTGACGCCGGCCGGGCCGATGACGCTGCCGTTCGACGTCGTCAGCGTCCTGGGGTCCACACCCCACTGCTTCGCCGCGGCCTCGACGAGGCGTTCACGGGCGCCGGCCGCTGCGGTGCGCACGGCGACGTAGGTCGAACGCGTGGTGTTCGACCCGCCGGTCAGCTGGTTCATGACCAGTTCCGGACGGGCGTCGGCGAGGGTGATCTTGACCTTCGAGATCGGCAGGTCGAGTTCCTCGGCGATGAGCATCGCGGTCGAGGTGGTGATCCCCTGCCCGACCTCGCTGCGGATCATGGCGAAGTAGGCGTAACCGTCGTTCTTGACGGTGACCTTGATCAGGCCGGCGGTCGGCGCGGCCGCGAGGTTCTGTGCGTCGCCGAGGTCGAACAGCTCCGACGGTTCCGGCAGCGACGGCACGACCGCCTCGGCCTCACCGGCGCGGAAGGTCTGCGCCACGATCGGGGCGGCGACCACGAGCGTCGGTGCGGCGACGACCCAGGCGAGGAAACGACGACGGTCGACCTGTCCTCGCGCGGCGACCTGCTCGGGTCCGGGTGTCGGACCGGGGTCGGGGCTTGCAGGGGTCACGGGGGCCTCCTTGGCATCGTTGCCGGTTGGGCGGGGTCTACCCCGCGCCGGGTGCACGCACGACATCGCGTCGCGCTTCGCCCAACGACGTGTGGCGGAGGAGGTTGCGCTGATCCGTTGATCTTGTCGCGATCGAGAATTGCCGTCCGCTGCAGCGGATTCCCCCGCCATTGGATCGGCGCAACTGCGGCGGGAGGTTGTGCGGGAAGCAACCCCGGCGGTGCGGATCGTGATGGGTCCGATGCGGACTCGGCTGGCCCGGCCGGCTGGGGTGGGGTCGTGTTCGAGTGCGGTTCCGCGGAGTGGTGCGAGCGGGATCGGCTCTCGGTCGGCGGCCGGTGGCGTGCGTGGCGTGCGTGGCGTTCAGCAGAACGCGGCGGGGCCGGTCAGAACGAGCCAGCCGGTCGATGTGCGGGTTCTGGTCGCGATCCGCGCCTGATCAGCAACGGATTCCCGCCCATCCGGGTGGCCGGGCGACGTCGGAGCCCGCGTTCAGCAGAACACGGCGGGGCCGAGTAGAGACGGGCTCAGCTGACAGAGGTGCGGATTGCGGTCGTGTTCCGCGCCTGATCAGCGACGTATTCCCGCACATCGGCGTGGGTCGGGCGGCGTCGGAGCCCGCGTTCAGCTGAACGCGGCGGGGCCGAGTAGAGACGGGCTCAGCTGACAGAGGTGCGGATTCCGGTCGTGGTTCGCGGCTGATCGGCGACGGATACCCGCACATCGGGGTGGCTGGGTCCTCGACCTCGTGGTGGCCGTGGCCACGATCGACGGCAACCCCCACCATCGCGAACCGACCCTGGGTGCGCCGCTCGCCGGACGGCGCCGGAGCGGGGACCGACGCGGCACCTCACGCCGCGCCGCAGACACTCAGCGGCGGCGACGCCAGAGCAGGACGGCCACGAGGGCGAGCACCGCACCGACGACCGGCACCAGCCGCTTGGCGACGGCCGGGCCGGCCGAGGCCATGAGGTCGATCGGTTCGGGCGCGGCGGTGGGCGCCACCTTGCCCTCGATCCCCGCATTGTTGAAGAAGCAGTCAATGGCGCCATAGGCGTCCAGCGCCGCCTGCACGTAGCCCTGCACGTCCGCACTGCGCGTCACGTCTGCTGCCAC
>CAXUNA010000170.1:0-7922 GCA_964252095.1 uncultured Jatrophihabitans sp.
CCTCGACGCGCTCGAGCTCGCGAACGACCCGCTGTGCATCGTCGTCGGCAGCGAGACCGACGACGAAGATGCCCGCCTTCTTGATCTCCTCGATGCTGCGGGCGAGGTTGGTGACCTGGCTGACCGGCAGCCGCGCCGCGGCACCGGCGCTGGTCCGCCACGCCGCCGCGGTGACGCCCGCGGCCCGACGCTCGGTGATGACCACCCCGTCGCCGCCGAACGCCGCAGCACTGCGGATCACGGCGCCGAGGTTGCGCGGGTCGGTGATGCCGTCGAGCGCGACCAGCAACGGCGGGTTCGCCGTCTCCTGCGCGCGGGCGATGAGGTCGGGCAACTCGGTGTAGCGGTACGGCGGTACCTGCAGCGCGATGCCCTGGTGCAACAGTCCGTCGGTCATCCGGTCGAGCTGGCCCTTGCCGACCTCCATGAGCGGCAGCAGCTTGTCGCCCGCGATCTTCAGCGAGGCGGTGATCCGCTCGTCCGGGTCCTGGCCCTTGACGACGTAGAGCGCGGTGGCGGGGACGTTCGCCTTGAGCGCCTCGTAGAGGGGGTTGCGGCCGACCAGCAGCTCGGCCGCCTGCTCGTTCCGGCGTCCGGCGCGGCTGTCCCTGGAGGTCTGCGAGGTGCCGCGGCCACCGGTCTTCGGGCCGGCCTTGTCCGCGGCGCGGGCCCGGCGGGCGGCCGGGTGGTACGGCCGGTCCTCGGCCTTGGGGGTCGGGCCGCGACCGGACAGCGACGCGCGGTTCTTGCCGCCCGTGCCGGTGGTCGCGCCCTTCTTGGCACCGCGGACCGCTCCGCGGCGTTGTGAGTTCCCGGCCATCTGGTTCAGCTCTTCCCGGTGTCGACGGACCACTGGGGGCCCTGCGGTGTGTCCTCGATCTGGACGCCGGCGGCCTTGAGGGCGTCCCGGATGGAGTCGGCCGCGGCGTAGTCCTTGCGCGCGCGGGCCTGGGTGCGCTGGTCGAGGACCAGCTTGACGAGGGCGTCGACGGTGCCGGTGAGGGACTCGCCGCCCTTCTCGTTCGCCTCGAACGTCTTGGGGTCGAGGCCGAGGACGGACAGGCCCGCCATGACCTCGGCGAACCGGTCACGCGCGCGCGCCAGGTCGTCGTTGTCGAGTGCAACGTTCCCGGCGCGGACGGCGTCGTGGATCGCGGCGAGGGCGCCGGACACGTTGAGGTCGTCGTCCATCGCGGCGGCGAACCCCTCGGGCGGGACGCCGTACCAACCGAAGTCGCCCTGCCGGAGCACGCGGGCGAGAAAGCGCTCGATGCCACGGAAGCTCGCGGCGGCCTCGTCCAGCGAGGACGACGAGAACTCCATGTCGCTGCGGTAGTGCGCGGCGCCGAGGTAGTAGCGCAGCTCGACCGGGCGGTAGTCCTTGACGACCTCGCTGACCAGCAGGCTGTTGCCCAGCGACTTGCTCATCTTCTCGCCGGACATGGTCACCCAGCCGTTGTGCAGCCAGTAGTTGGCGAACGGGTCACCGGCGGCGTTGCTCTGCGCCCGCTCGTTCTCGTGGTGCGGGAAGACGAGGTCGCGACCGCCGCCGTGGATGTCGAAGGCCGGGCCGAGGTACTTCCCGGCCATGGCCGAGCACTCCAGGTGCCAGCCCGGCCGGCCGTTGCCCCAGGGCGTCGGCCACGAGGGTTCGCCCTCCTTGGCGGCCTTCCACAGCGCAAAGTCCCGCGGGTCGCGCTTGCGGTCCTCGGCGACGACGTCGTCGCTGTTCTGGACCTCGTCGAGCTTGAGGCCGGACAGGGCGCCGTAGTCGGGCAGCGAGCGGACGTCGAAGAAGACGTCGGCGCCGTTGGCGTAGGCGTGGCCGCCCGCGATGAGCCGCTCCATCAACGCGATCATCTCGGGGACGTGGGCCGTCGCCCGCGGCTCGTAGCTCGCGGGCAGGCAGCCGAGGACGTCGTAGGCGGCGGAGACCGCGCGCTCGTTGTGCGCGGCCCACTCCCACCACTCGACGCCGGCGTCGTGCGCCTTGCGGATGATCTTGTCGTCGATGTCGGTGAGGTTGCGGATGAACGTGACGTCGTAGCCGCGGTGGACCAGCCAGCGGCGCAGGATGTCGAACGCGACCGAGCTGCGCAGGTGCCCGATGTGCGGCGGGCCCTGCACCGTCAGGCCACAGAGGTAGATCGACGCCTTGCCTTCGTCGAGGGGCACGAAGTCACGGACCGCCCGGGTGGCGGTGTCGTGGAGGCGGAGGGTCACCCACCCAGCGTAGTGACTGCTTGACTAGGGGTATGTCCTCTGCGCTGCCCGCCGGCTGGAACCCGTCGACCGTCGCGGTGCACGCCGGCCGCCCGGCACGCACGCTGCACGCCCCGATCAACGAACCGATCGCCGTCTCGACGACGTTCGTCTCCGACGCCTCCGACGCCCTCTACGTCCGGGACGGCACGTCGACGATCTCCGCGTTCGAAGCCGCGCTCGGGGCGCTGGAGGGCGGTGTCACGGTGGCGTTCGCGTCCGGGATGGCGGCCTCGACCGCGATCTTCGAGCTGCTGCCGGTCGGCGCTGTCGTGGTGGCGACGCGGTCGCTGTACTCCGGCAACGCGCTGCTGTTCGAGCGGTTGGCCGAGTCCGGGCGGTTGTCGGTGGTGCCGGTGGACGGCTCGGCGGCGCTGGTCTCGGCGGTTGCCGCCGTCCGACCGGCACTGGTGTGGGCGGAGGCGGTGTCGAACCCGCTCATCGAGACGCTCGACGTCGCGGCGGTCGCGGCGGCCTGCACGTCGGTCGGGGCGCTGCTGGCCGTCGACGCGACGCTGGTCTCGCCGCTCGGCCTGCGGCCCTTGGCGCTCGGCGCCGACTTCTCGATGCACTCGGTGACGAAGGTGATCGCGGGGCACTCCGACGCGTTGATGGGGGCGGTGACGGCGGCTCCTGCTCTGGCCGAACGGCTGGCGGATCAGCGGCACCTCGTCGGGTCGCAGCCCGGCACGCTCGAGGCGTTCCTCGCGCTGCGGGGGCTACGCACGCTGCCGCTGCGGGTCGGCGTGATGACGCGCGGGGCGGCCGAGTTGGCGTCGCGGCTCTCTGCTCATCCGGCCGTGACGCGGGTGCGGCACGCGTCCCTGCCCTCGGATCCCGGCCACGCGGTCGCCACCGCGCTCGGACCGCTCGCGGCCGGTTACGTCCTGTCGTTCGAGCTCGCCGAGGACCCGGCCGGCGGCGCGCTTGCGGATGCGCTCTGCGCCGCCGTGCAGCTGTGCGTCCCCGCCACCTCGCTCGGCTCGGTCGAGACGCTGATCGAGCGCCGCGCGCGGTACTCGCTCGACGCCTCCCGCGGTGCGCCGGCCTCGCTGTTGCGGTTGTCGGTGGGCATCGAAGACGTCGAGGACATCTGGGCCGATCTGTCCCAGGCGCTTGCTGTGGCAGTGCCGGAGAGCTAGGCGCTCCTCAGCTTTCGCGAACCTGGGAGAGCGAGCTGGCGACCTCTGCCTCGACGGCTACGAGGTTGCACCGTTTTGTCGGTGCAACCTCGTAGCTGCGCCGGCAGACCTCGCGTGGCCTGTGGACGACGGCCAGGTTGTCCACAGGGGTCGAATTGCCCCGTGACGAACCTCCGTCCTCTGAGATAATCAGGCTGTGATCAGGTCGGCGTCAGTGATGGTCGCGTGCGCCGCGACCCTCCTCGTGGCGTCCGCGTGCACGCACGACGACCCCGGCCCGAACTACTCCTCGGTCACCCCGACGCCCTCGACCAGCACGAGCACCTCACCCACCCAGTCGACCTCGCCAACTCTCATTCCCAGTACCGGCCCGAATTCGAGCCCGGGTGAGGTCGCGCCGACTGAGCCCTCATCCGCGCTCACCGACGACTCGGCCGGGGCACTTGCTTTCGTGAGCTACTACGTCCGAACCCTGGACTGGGTTTACGCAACTTCCCGTCCAGATCTCCTGTCGCCCTTCTATGCAGCTACGTGTTCCACATGTCGCGATGGCCAATCAGCGATTGAGCGGTTCGTTGCTACCGGCGTGATCAAGGGCGGTCGGTTAACAATCAAGCAGGTCGCGCTGGTCGCGAACGATGGCCGTTCAGGCGCGAGCTATGCGGTGAGCACCAACTATTCGGTTACCGCGGCATCGATTGTGAAGGCAGGTGGCGCGACCGCAACTTCCTTCCCCGCCGGGGCGGACTCCACGCTGACAGAGTGGATCGCGTGGCGCGCCGGGAAGTGGTTGATCGTGGAGGAGCGGTACGCATGAGGCGACACCTCAAAGCCGCGGCCGTGCTAGTCGCTCTGGCCATCGCAACACTCGTCTACGCGACGGACGCAATTGCGGACAATGGCGGGGACATCACGGGCGTGAATAGGCACGAAGGTGGAATTGTGATCCGAGGGACCTCGGATACACCGTCCACGCCTGGAAAGCCGGCGCCGGTGGGCACCTCCCCCGAACCCGCGACCCGCTCCATCACCTGCAACCTCACCGGCGCGGTGAGCGCCGCGTGCCAAGCCGCAGCCGACGCGTGCCTGCGGCCACCGCTGGCGCCGCCGACGAATGCGGTGGTGATCGAGCAGCAACAGCCGAACGGCACGTGGCGGCGGACCGGGGTGGACTGCGACGGCAACGGCGCCGCCGATGCGCTGATCGTGACCCCCGCGATGGTGCGGCAGGAGGTCGTGCGGTTGCTGCCACCGGTGGCGGTCGGGGTCGCGCCGGCCGACGGGCCGACCCTGGTCAACCTCGAGACCATCTTCTGGTCGCCGACCGCGGCGCAGCGGCAGCTCGGGCCGGTGACGATCCTCGGACAGCGCGTCGCGATCACCATCCGGTTCGACCACGCCACCTACGACTTCGGGGACGGCGCTTCCGCGACCGTGCGCACCCCGGGCACGCCCTGGAGCTCCGACATCTGCGACACCGCGCAGTGCCCCACCCTGGACGGCCACACCTACACGCGACCGACCGAGGCGTTGACCGCGAGCAGCCGGGTCACGTGGACCGCGTCGTTCACCGTCGGCGGCGGCGCGGCGCAGGCCATCCCCGGGACGATCGACGGGCCGGCGTCGCAACACCAGCTGCAGGTGCGGGAGGCGCGATCGGTGATCGTGCGCTGAGTCGTGGCTCAGTCCGCGCGGGCGACCAGGGCGGTCGCGATCGCGGCCCGTCCTTCGCCGCGACCGGTGAGGCCGAGGCCGTCGGTGGTCGTCGCCGACACCGACACCGGTGCGCCGGCGACCTCGGACAGGGTCTGCTCCGCCTCGGAGCGGCGGGCGGCGAAACGGGGCGTCTGAGCGACCAGCTGCACCGACACGTTGCCCACGGTCCAGCCCGTCTCCGTCAGGAGCCGGACCACCTCGCGGAGCAACGTGGAGCCGGACGCGCCCTTCCACCGGGGGTCGGACGTGCCGAACACCGCGCCGAGATCGCCGAGACCGGCCGCGGCGAGCAAGGCGTCGCAGCAGGCGTGCGCGACGACGTCACCGTCGGAATGGCCTTCACACCCGTCGTCGGCGGGCCAGTGCAAGCCCGCGACCCAGCAGTCCCGGCCGGGCTCGATCGGGTGCACGTCGACACCGACGCCGACCCGCGGCAGGACGGAACTCACGACGACACCGCGGAACGCGCGACGACCTCGGCGAGGGCGAGGTCGAGTGGGCGGGTGACCTTGAACGCGAGCTCGGAGCCTTCCACCGCAACGACCCTGCCACCGTGGCGCTCGACCACCGACGCGTCATCGGTGTGTTCCACGTCCGTGGCCGCGGCGTGCGCGGCGACCAAGGCGCTGAGCCGGAAGCCCTGGGGTGTCTGGACGGCCCGCAGCGGAGTGCGGTCGACCGTCCCGAGCACGCTGCCCGCGGCATCGACGGCTGTGAGCGTGTCCACGACCGGCAGGACCGGGATGACAGCGTCGGCACCGTTGTCGAGTGCACCGATGACGCGTTCGACGACGTCGACGGGCACGAAGGCACGCGCGACGTCGTGGACGAGGACGAAGTCGAGATCCGCAGGCAGAGCCGCGAGCCCCGCCGTCACCGAACGCTGCCGCGTAGCACCACCGGGCACGACCGTGACCGTTGCAGGAAGCAACGACGTCGCGTGCTCCACCCCGGAGGGATGGGCGACGACGACGACGTGAGCGATGCGGGAGACCGCCGACAGCCGCGAGATCGCGTGCTCGAGCAATGTCGAGCCCGCGATCTCGCAGAACGCCTTCGGTGTGCCGGCCCCGAGCCGGACGCCCTCACCAGCAGCGACGACGACCGCGCCGACCACCGGCAACGGTGAACTCAGGAAGCGACGGCTTCGCCGAGGACCTCGTCGAGCACGAGCTCGGCCTTGTCCTCGTTGGTGCCCTCGGCGAGCGCGAGCTCGCTGACCAGGATTTGCCGCGCCTTGGCGAGCATGCGCTTCTCGCCGGCGGACAGGCCGCGGTCCTTGTCGCGGCGCCACAGGTCGCGGACGACCTCGGCCACCTTGTTGACGTCGCCCGACGCGAGCTTCTCGCCGTTGGCCTTGTACCGACGCGACCAGTTGGTCGGTTCCTCGGTGTGGGGCGCGCGGAGCACGTCGAAGACCTTGTCCAGGCCCTCTTGCCCGACAACGTCGCGGACGCCGACGATCTCGGCGTTGTCCGCCGGGACCAGAACGGTCAGGTCACCTTGCGCGACCTTCAGTACGAGGTACGTTTTCTGCTCGCCCTTGATGGTGCGTTGCTCGATCGCCTCGATCTTCGCGGCGCCGTGATGCGGGTAAACGACCGTTTCGCCAACGGTGAAGGTCATCAGGAAAAGCCCCTTTCGACTCCCTCCAGGGTAACACGGCGCACTTACCGGTCCCTCAGCCGTTTCGCACCCCTCCTGTGCCACGCCCGGGCGGATCCCCGCGTGGCGTACGCGCGTCGGGGTGAGGACGGGGGTGCGGAGGGAACGTCACAGCTGGTCGCTATTGTCAGCACGTGCTCGCTGCCGCTGACTTCCGGCGCCGCCCCGTCCTCGGCGTGGTCGGTGCCCTCGCGGTCGCCGTCGTCACGTTGACCGGCTGCGCCGCCGGCCAGGACGCCCAGACCGTCGAACAGACCTCGGTCGTCGACGGCACCGCGTTCCAGGCGGGTGACATCGCCCTGCGCGACGTCGGGTTGCGTGCTCCGAGCGGGTCGTCGTACGCGACGGGCCAGAACGCCTACCTCGAGGGTCTCGTGGTCAACCGCGCGGCCACCTCGGACCAGCTGGTCTCGGTCACGTCGCCGGTCGCGACCAAGGTCGTGTTCTACGCCGACGGGGTGTCGGCGTTGCTCGGTAGTGCCGCCACGACCGGCGTGACGCCGTCGGCGACCGGGAGCACCCCGACGGCGTCCAGCACGGCGTCGGAGAACACCGGTGCACCGAGCCAGCCCGGGACCCCGGACGCCACGGGTTCCTCGGCTTCGGCACCCACCGACGGCACGACGACCTCGGCCGGCGCGACGCCCAGCGCGACGTCGTCGGCGGCGGCGACGCAGCCGTTGACCTCGCTCCCGCTCGCGACCAACCGCTCGGTGCAGTTCGGCTACGGCAACGGCCAGCCCGCGATCCTGTTCCTCGGCCTCACCAAGGCGCTGTTCCCGTCCCAGTCGTTCCAGGTGACCTTCACCTTCGCGAACGGCGGGTCGGTCACCGCCACGGTCGCGGTGAAGCTGCCCGTCGACAGCACCCTGCAGGCCCCGACCGAGAGCATCGAGGCCAGCGAGGGCTGAGCTGCGGCGGGAGTGACGACCTCCTGCCGCCTGTCGCACGGAAACTGTCGGACCCGCGCACTAACGTCTCGCGCGTGGCGACCACACGTTCGAAAACCCCGGCGGTGAAGTCCGCGGGCTACCGCTGCAGCGAGTGCGGCGCCGGCTCGGCCCGCTGGGTCGGCCGCTGCGGCGAGTGCCAGGCCTGGGGCACCGTGTCCGAGGTCGCGGCCCCGGCCGCCGGCGT
>CAXUNA010000171.1:0-7889 GCA_964252095.1 uncultured Jatrophihabitans sp.
CGCCCGCACCTCGCGGGTCGACCCGGCGACGCGCTCCCGACGGGAGGCACCGTCCATCAGGCCGCCCGCTCGGACGGCGGCGCGATGTCGGCGACGATCTCCGCGATGACCTGCTCCACCGTCGTGCCGTTGAACTGCGCCTCGGCGTCGAGCATCACGCGGTGGGCGAGCACCGGGAGGGCGAGGGCCCGGATGTCGTCGGGGACGACGTAGTTGCGGCCGTCGGCCGCGGCCCAGGTCTTCGCCACCCGGACGTACGCGAGGCACCCGCGCACCGAGAGGCCGAGCTTGACCTGCGGGTGGGCCCGGGTCGCCTCGGCCAGCCGGCTGACGTACGCGAGCAGCGCCGGGTCGACGTGGACCTGGTCGACCAGACCGGTCATCTGCGCCACCACGCCCGAGGTGATGACCGGGGTGATGGCCGCGGTGCGGTCGCGCGTCGCAGCCTGGGCCAGGAGCGCGACCGTCGCCTCGTGGTCCGGGTACCCGAGGCTGGTCTTCATGAGGAAGCGGTCGAGCTGCGCCTCCGGCAGTCGGTAGGTGCCGGCCTGCTCGATCGGGTTCTGGGTCGCGATGACCATGAACGGGTTGCCGACCGGGTGCGGGGTGCCGTCGACCGTGACCCGCTTCTCCTCCATGACCTCGAGCAGCGCCGACTGCGTCTTGGGCGAGGCCCGGTTGATCTCGTCGGCGAGCACGATGGTCGCGAAGACCGGACCGGGATGGAACTCGAACGTCTGCGCGTGCTGCTCGTAGATCGTGACGCCCGTGATGTCGCTCGGCAGCAGGTCGGGCGTGAACTGGATCCGGCTGTTCGTGCCCTGCACGGTGGCGGCGATCGCCCGGGCCAGCATGGTCTTGCCGGTGCCGGGGTTGTCCTCGAGGAGCAGATGGCCGTCGGACAGCAGGCAGGTGAGCGCGAGCCGCACCACGTGCGGTTTGCCCAGCACGGCCCGGCCGATGTTCTCCTCCAGGCGCGCGAAGGTCTGCGCGAACCACTCGGACTGCTCGGTGCTGATCACGGGTCGATCACCTCTCGTGGTGCCACTGGATCGGGGGTCACGGGGTCCCCCAGTTGCCGCCCTCGGAGCCCGACACACCGGCGCAGGTGACGGTGACGGTCGCGTCGTAGCCGTACCAGCGCTCGATGTCGCCGTTCTGGCTGCCCTTGATGGACACGTTCTGCGAGCCGTTCTCGAAGTCGTGGGCGCCGCTCGCGTGGATGGTGCAGGCGTAGGTCGTGCCGCCGTCGAAGCCGTTCATGTTGACGTGCACCTTGTGGCAGCCCTGGCTGCAGCCCGCGTAGTTCTTGCTGTACGCGCCCTTCGAGATGTCGATCGAGCGCGGCGGCGGCGGGGGCGCCGGGTTGTCGGGTTCCCCCGCCTGGTCCGAGACGGTCTTCGACGCATCGGCGCCACCGTCGACGAACCGCAGCACGACGTAGACGGTGTGCTTCTGGCCGCTGCCACCGCAGTTGGTCCCGAACGTGTTGCTGCCGCCGTTGGGCGGGGTGCCGTGCAGGGTCCACGCGCCGCCGTCGACCCGCACGTAGTACCGCACCTTCCGACCGTTGCCGTTGCCACCGCTCCAGGCGTACGTGAACGTCGAGTTGCCGTCGTGCGCCGTGCAGTCGGTGCGGGTCAACGACGCCGAGGGGTCCTGCACCGGGCCGTACGGCGTCGCGGCCGCCGAGGCGGCCGAGGGCTTGCTGCAGTTGAGTTCGTTGCACACGGTCACCGTCACGGTGTACGGCTGTCCGGCCGAGAGACCCCCGATCGTGTAGGGGGAACTCGGCGTGCCCGAGACCGTCCGCGCGTCGGAGCCGTTGAGGGTGAACACCACGTGGTCGATGCGGGCACCGTTCACGGCCTTGGCCGCCCAGGCGACGTCGACCGAGTAGTCGGCGCGGGTCGCCGTGACGCCCGGGGCGTTCGGCTGCTGCGGCGAGCCCGACGCCGTGTACGGCTCCGACGCCGCACTCGGGGTCGAGGTCCTGCCACCCGCGTTGGTGGCCGTCACCGTGTAGGTGTACTTCGTGCCGTTGTTCGGCACAGTGAACGTCGCGGGTGCCCCACCGGTGGAGCGTGAGGTGCCGCCGGGCGACTGCACGAACGTCAGCGTGGTGACGCCGCGGCCGTTGCCCTCGGTCGAGGGCACGTTCGCCGAGACCGTCACGACCTGCTGGCTCTGGACCGCCGCGGCGTCCGCGTTCGCGGCCGTGGGTCGGTCGAGCTTGAACGGGGTGCCGTACGGGATCGCGGCGCCGCTGGTCACGGTCGGGCCCCAGGTGCCCGGCCCGTGGTTGCCGGCGCGGATCTGGAACGCGTACGACGACCCGTTGGTGAGGCCGGGGACGAGCAGCGAGCGTTCGGCGGCGCCGACGGTCCGGGGCGCCCCGTTCGGGGTGAACACCTGGAACCCGGTCAGGGCACTGCCGTCGTTCGCGGGGTTGCCCCACGTCAGCAGCACGCCGCTGGTGGCCGAGGCGTCACCGCCGACCGCCTTCGCGACGAAGCCCGGCACGGCACCGGGGACGGCGTCCGGCGTGGCCGTCGCCGAGGTCCCGCTGGGGGTGCTGTCACCGACGAGGTTGTGGGCGGTGACGGTGAACGCGTACGCGCGTCCGTTGGTGAGCCCGGTGATCGCGCACGGCGAGGCCGCGCAGCGCTGGGGACCGTTGCCCCCGGACACGGTGTAGTAGTCGATCGGCGCGCCGTTCGCGGCGGGCGCCGACCACGACAGCTGCACGACCCGGCTGACGACGCTCCGGTTCGGCACCGGCGTGCCGGGCGCGTCCGGCACGTTGAGGACGTTCAGCACGATCCGGCCGGTGACCTGCCGGTCCCGCCGGCTGGTGTCGGCGACGTCGGACACCACCACCGAGAAGCCGATCGTGCCGTGGGAATCCGCCCCGGGCTCGATCGTCACCCGCGAACCGGCGGACGTGGCGGTGGCCGCGGCACCGTCGGTGCGGGTCACCGACACGACCGTGACCGCCTTGTCGCGCAACGGCGAGGTGACGTAGCCCTGGAGGTCGAACGAGGCCGTGTCGGACGCCTTGAAACCGTCGACCGTGATGGGGGCGACGGTCGGGCGGGGTGCGGCGACCACACCGACGGCCACCTCGTCCGGGATCGCCGAGGTGCCGTCGACCGAGATCCGGAGTCGGCCGGCGGCGCCGTCCTTCGCGCTCCCGCCGGCGCGGACCGCGAGCCGGTGCGTGCCGTTCCCGATGATCTGCACGTCGCCCGGGTCCGGCGCCCACTGCGCCGAGTACGTGAGACCCCCGAGCGTCGCGGGATCGGCGACCCACACGTGGCACAGCGTGGTGACGTCGAGGCCGAGGTCCTGACCACCCTCGACCACGTCGAGCGCATCGGTCGGGCAGCGGAGCACCGGCGTCTCCGGCCCGACCTGCACCGGGACGGTCACCACGCCGAGGACACCGTCCGGGTCGTCGACCGACGCGCCGTCGGTGACCTCGAACGTCACGGCCGCCGGCCCGGTGTAACCCTTGACCCCCGTCAGTTGCAGGGTGTTCCCGTCGACCACCGTCACGCCGAGCCCGGCGGCGGGCGCCGCCCACACCCGGTTCCTGAGCGTGAGCGACAGCTTCTTGCCGGCCGGGTCGGTGACGTGGTCGTTGATGTCGAACCGCATCGTCTCGCCGCGGTCGAGGGTGATCCGGTCGCCGTCCTTGACGAACGGGGCGCCGGCCCCGGCCGCCGGCACGTGGATGACGGCGGAGGCGAGTGCTCCGTCGGAATCCTCGAGTTGATAGGGGATCGTCTGCGGCAGCGGGCCGACCTCCACGACGACCTTGCCGCCCGAGACGGTGGCGTCGGGGTTGCCGAACGTCGTGAGGCGCAGGGTCGAGGCGTCGCCGTCGACGTCGTCGTCGTGGGTGAGGACGTCGACCGTGACCGTGTCGGTCTGCTTCTCCGGCGTCGCGTAGGCGTCGACCGCGATCGGCGGATTGTTGTAGCCTGCAACGCTCCGGACCGTCAGCTTGCCGACCGACGGGGCGCCGACGCCGTCGGACACCGCGTACAGCACGACCATCGGCTTGCCGTTCGCCGGCGGGCTCGTCACGGTGATCGGGCCCTGGGGCGACGTCAGCCGCACCCCGGCCGGCAGGTCGGGGTTGGAGTCGGTGAGGTCCGCGATCGAGACCGTGTCGTCCGGGGCGCGCAGGTCGTTGGCGAGCACGTCGGCCACCACCTCCGCACCGGGCGCGGAGGTGACGGTGTCGTCGACCGCGACCGGTGGCTGCGGGTCGCCCGGCTGCACGACCGCGACGCGGATCGCCGCGGTCCCGACCTTCCCGTAGCGGTCGGTGACCTGGTAGCTCAGCGTGTCGGTGCCGCCGGACGCGGCCGACGGGAACGCCTGGTAGTCGATGGTGGTGGCGGAGATCTTCGTGACGCGTCCGAGCGTGGGCGCCGCGCTGCCGTCCGGCACCGTGATGCCGGTGACCGAGACGCTGTCGCCGTCGGGGTCGACGCCGCCCGTCGGCACGGTGACGTGCACGGTGTCACCGGCCACGACGCGGGCCTCGACCGCCTGGGGCAACGGCGGGTTGTCCGGGTTGCTCGCCGACGGCGCGGGGTTCACCGTGATCCGGATGTGTCCGGTCGCCTGCTCGCCGTCGGGGTTCACCGCGATGTAGTCGACGAGCGCGGTGGTCACGGCGGTGACCGTCGCGGGCGGGACGTAGCGCACGAGGTTCCCCGACACGTACGCCGCACCGACGTCCGTGGTCCTGCCGTCGACCGTTGTCGTGCGCAACTGTCCCGCGGCCACGCCCTTGACCGGCACCACCGGCAGCAGCGAGATCGGCGAGCCGGCGGGGGTGCTGTCGTTGTCGAGCACGGGGATCGCCACCGAGTCACCGGCCCGCACGATCGCGACGTCGTCGCGGGTCACGGGGACGTCCGCGGCCGGCGCCGTCTGCGCGGTGAGCGCCACCTCCCCGTCGGCGGTCGGGGCCACGCCGTCGGCGATCGTGTAGCGGATCACGACCGGGGTGGACCGCGGGAGCGGTGACGACGCAGTGATCCGCAGGAAGCGCCCGGACAGGATCGCCACCTGGACCGGCAACGACGAGTCCAGCGCCGCCGCGTGCTGCACGACCAGCACCGCCCCGGCCGGGTCGAAGTCGTTGGCGAGGACGTCGACGATCGCGGGGTTCTGGCCGTAGAGGACGCCGGTGTCGGGCATGGCAACCGGTGGCCGCGGGGTCGGCGGCGGGGCGACGACGTCGACCCGCATCGCGCCCGCCGCGAACTTCGCGTTGCCGTACGCCGCCGAGTAGGTGAGCGGGAACGAACCCGCCCGCTGCGCGGTGATCGTCACGGTGCCGGCCTTCACGTCGGTCACGACGGTGGCGCCGGCCGGCTGCGGCACGGTGCCCGCGAGCGCCAGCTCGGCGTCCGGGTTGGTCGGGTCGGCCCCGGGCAGGTCGTTGTCGAGCGGACGGATCACGATGGGCCGGCCGACCTGCCCGCGCGCGACGTCGGGCTGCGCGACCGGCGCGACGGTCGAGGTCGACGCGGGATCGAGGACCGTGACGGGCACCGTGACGTCGGGCGACGGGTCGAAGCCGTCGGAGACGTCGTAGGTGAGCGTCATGGTCGCCGCGGTCGGCGGGGCGGTGACGTCGATCCGCCCGTCCGGCGACGAGCTCACCGTGCCCACGTTCGTCGCGGTCTTCTCGATGAACAGCGGGTCGCCGTCGAAGTCGCGCCAGTCGGCGAGCGCCGGGATCGACACCCGCCCGCCCGCCGGCACCGTCAGCGGCCGCGGCTCGAAGTGCTCGCGCAGGTTCGGCGCCTTGTTCTGCCCGGCCGGCCGCGGCTGCACGGTGACGTCGGCCTTCTTGGTCAGGCTGCGGCCGTCGTCGACGGTGTAGGTGAAGTGCACGTCGCTCTCGGTGTCGGGCATCGCGATCTCGACGGTCTGGCCGTCCGGCGCGATCGAGAGCTTCGCGCCCGGCACGTCGGCGTCGCTGACGGCGACCACCGACAGGATGTAGCCCTGCGGGTCGGAGTCGTTGTCGAGCACGTGCAGCACGGTCGTGCGTCCGGGCCGCGCGCCCCACGTGTCGGGCTGGGCGTCGGGCGGCCGGTCCTGCGAGGACGAGTTCGTGGTGTTGCTCTTGTCCTTGTCGTTGTCCTGCTGCTCGGTCGGCGGCCGGACCGCGGCCCAGTCGTCGACCCGCTTCGGGTCGGTGGTGACGTCCCAGACGCCACCGGACTGGGTGTCGTTGAGGGCGATCGCGTTGCGGTTCACACGGAACACCGGCGTGCCGAGGCGCACCTGCGTGCCGAGCGACTTCGCGACGGCCGGGGCGCCGTCGCACGACCGCGCGTACACGCCGGGGCTGCCCGACCACGCCGCGTGGAAGCAGGGCGCGAGCCAGGTCGGCTGCGCCACGTAGGAGGCGCCGGCCGGCACAGTGAACAACGTGCTCGGCGCGCCGCCGCCCATGGGCACCGAGAGCAGCTGGGTCGAGGTGGCGACCACGACGCCGGTGTTCCCGGGCGACGGCGCCTGGATCCTCCCGAGCCGGTCGACCGGGACCGTCGCCGTGTGTCCGCCGGGCAGCGCAATCCGGCCGGACGCCGGGTCGTAGACGACCGTGCTCGCGCCGACCGCGGTGAGCTGCAGGTCCGCTGCGGCGAGGCCGGTCGAGGTCTTCACCGGCGCGCCGAAACCGGACCCCGAGGGAGCGAGGTCGACGACGTCGCCGCTCGTCGAGACGACATGGACCGTGCCGTCGACACCGACCGCCAGGGCCGCGGCTCCATCGGCGCCGACGGGCGGCCCGACGTCGACCAGCGGCTTCGCACTGCGGTCGAGGGCGGTGAGGTCGGTGATCGAGGTGCTGGGGTCGACATGGGTGGCCCAGAGCTTCCCGCTCGCCGGGTCGAGCACGGCGAGCGTCCCGCCCGCCAGGGAGATGCTCGCGGCCGACGGCACCGCGGCCTTGCGGTCGGCCACCGCCGTCGCGGTGCCGACGTCGACCGGGAACAGCTCGCCGGTGGCCCGGTTCCACGCGGCCACCGCGGCGTCCTGCTGGACGACGTCGAGTTCGTGGTCCGCCTGCTGGGCACCCGGCGGGTTCAGCGCGGCGTCGAGGGTCTGGGCCGGCTTGTTCAGCCGTCCGAACAGGCCGTCCTTGTCGCTGGTGACCCAGATGCCGCCGTCGTTGAGCTCGACGTGCCGCACCGGGTAGCCCCGCGAGGCGAGCGCGTACGCGACCAGCGACCCCGCGGCCACCGCCAGCACGACGGTCGACGCCACTGCGACACGGTGGCGTCGCAGCAGGCCGGGCAGTGACACGGAGGAGTCCTCGCGGTGGAGCGGGGTGGATCAGGAGACGTCGTCGTCGACGCCGGACCGCGGTCGCGGACCCGTGGGATCCTGGCACGCCGACCCGCCGAAGGCGAGGCGGGGCCCCGTCACGCCGAGCAGCCCGCGGCCGACCACGCGACCGCGGCGTTCGACCCGTCCGCGCGCACCACCTTCACCTGGACGCAGACCTGCTTGCCGGCCGCGACCCGGAGGTCGACCGACGGCGTCCTCGACCGGCCCGAGCGCCCGTCGGTGGTGGTCTGCCACAGGAAGGTGTCGGAGCCGAGCTCGCCGTCGTACGTCCACGTGAACGGCACCCGACCCGCGGCCACGGGTCCTGCGGTCACCGTCACCGGCCCGACCGGGATGACGTCGCCGCCCGGGTCCTGGTCCGCGGCGCTCTGCTGCCCGACCGGGTCGGTCGAACCGGGTCGCGGCGACGGTCCGCCGCCCGATCCCGCGACCAGCAGACCCACGACGACCGCCGCGGCCGCCACGACCACCCCGGCGCCGACCACCACGCCCCGCCGCAC
>CAXUNA010000172.1:0-631 GCA_964252095.1 uncultured Jatrophihabitans sp.
ACCGGCGCCGGATCGCTCCGGTGGTCGGGGCGGTGGTGACGGCAGCGGCCGTCGCGGCCGTCGTGATCGCAGTCGTCGTCGCGTCGTCCCCGGGTTCGGGTTCGACGCCGACCCGGACAGCGGCCGCGCCCTCGCCGCAGGACCAGCAGTTCCGGCAGCTGTTCGGCACCGGCGTGCCGAGCGCCCCGCTCGTCGTGCTCGCCTCGACCCGGGGCCCCGAGGGCAGCACCGCCGACCTCGTCCGGGCGACCACCTCCGCGGGCGTCTGCACGGGCGTCCGGGTCACTCCCGCCTCGGCCGACCCCACGGCCGGCGGCAGCTGCGAGGAGCCGTCGACGGCGTCACCGGCGCCGATCGACGCCGGGCCGGTCGGGTCGTCCGGCGGGGCGTGGACCTGGGTGTCGCCGACCACCGGCGTCGCGTGGTCCGGGTGGTACGCGGTCGGTGCCACAGCCGCACGCGTCGAGCTCCGGGTCGACGACCAGGTCGTGGGCGCGGCGACGCCGCGGGCCGGGGCGTACGCCCTGCCGGCGGTCCAGGACACCCGCCCGGGGTGCCGGACGGTCGTGGGGGGCGCCGCGGGGGGGCGGGGGCGCCACCCCCACCACCCACCCCCCCCCCGCCCCCCCCC
>CAXUNA010000172.1:711-7886 GCA_964252095.1 uncultured Jatrophihabitans sp.
ATGCGGGCGGGAAGGTCCTCACCGTCGACTACCTCGACGTCGCGTGCGACCCTGCGTTCCGCACGGCGGCGCCGGGCGCCTGATCGCACCGGCCACTCGGGAGCACGATGGACCCATGACGTCCACCGCGATCGACCGCCACGCCCTCGTCGAGGACCTGCACGGACCGGGGATCACCGCGCTGCGCGGCGCCTTCCCGACCGAGTGGGCCGACCGGCTCCGGGAAGACGTCGAACGCGAGTACGCGCTCGCGAAGGACCGGCCGGGCGGGGCGATCGGGCGCGGCCGGAACCGCTGGTACGTCGAGGTGCACCCCGAGGCCATCCGCGGCTTCGTCGACATCGTCACCCACCCGTGGTTCGTCGCGGTGTGCGAGGACGTCCTCGGGGCGGACTACCGCGTGGTCGAGGTCGGCTTCGACATCCCGTTCCCCGGTGCCCGGAACCAGCCGTGGCACCGTGACTTCGCGTCGCCCCCGGAGACGACCGAGGGCCACCGGCTGACCTCACTCGCCTTCAACCTCACCGCGGTCGACACCGAGCAGGACATGGGGCCGTTCGAGATCGCGCTCGGTACCCAGTGGGACGACGACCCGTCCTTCGACCACGGCATGTTCCCGCCGGCGGAGTGGTACCCGCGCTTCGAGGAGCGCGCGGTGCGCAAGTACCCGCAGCGCGGCGACATGTCGGTCCGGTCGGCGCTGACGATCCACCGCGGCACGGCGAGTTCGAGCGACACCGCCCGGCCGGTGCTGGTCGTCGGCGTCGACGCGGCGGGCGCAGGCCACGACGAGTTCCACGACCTGCAGGTCAGCCGGCCGTTCTGGGAGGCGTTGCCGGAGCAGGTGCGTGAGCACCTCACCGCGCGGGTGGTCGACGAGCTGGTGCCGATCGTGCAGCAGCACACCATCGAGGGGCTGGTGATGGGCGACGAGTGACGTCGCCCGGGGCTACTTCGTGGTGCCGGCCGCGAGCAGCGGCAGGTCGTGGGCGTACGCCGCGGACCCCGCGCCGGCGGTGAAGACGACGTGCGCCTCGTTGTCCGTCGGTGAGTACGCGAGCACCTGCGCGCCGTGGGTGACCGAGTAGCTGCCGTCGGGGGTCTTCACCGGCGGCTCGATCGACACCCCGACGCTGTCGGCCATCGCGTCGATCTGGGTGACCGATCCGGTGAGGCCGATGAAGCTGGTGTCGAACCGGTCCAGGAAGTGTCGCAGCACCGGCCCGGTGTCACGGGTGGGGTCCGACGTCACGAACACGACGGTGGTGTGGTTGCGCACCTGCGCGGGGACCTGGGTCAGCGCGACGTTGATGTCGGCCATCGTGGTCGGGCAGACGTCGGGGCAGTTCGTGTAGCCGAAGTACAACAGGACCAGGCGGCCCTGGGTCGCGGTCGCGAGGTCGTACGGCTTGCCCGAGGTGTCGGTGAGGGTGCCGACCGGCTTGGGGATCGCGCTGTCGAGGGTGCTGCCCTGCAGGTTGTTCGCGCCCTGCGACGAGACCACGGCGAGCGGCGACGCGTCGCCGCCGCTGCTCGCGCTGCTGCACGCGGCGAGGGTGACGGCGGCGAGCGCGGTCACCGACGCGACGGCCAGTGTGCGGCGCGCCGTCACGGCGCGACCGTCGTGCTGGGCAGCGGCGAGAGCGCGGCGCTGGGCAGGCCGCCGTCGGTGGGGTAGCCGGTCACCGGCAGCGTGACGACCACCGTGCCGGCCGTCGCTATGTGGAGCGTGCGCCGGACCCGGGCGCCCTGGGCGAGGGGGGGGGTGAGGGCGTCGAGCATCCGGTGGGCGGCGCCCGGGCTGACCGCCGCGGCGCCGCCGGCGGGGATGGCGAAGTCGGAGATCGCCACCATCGCCCCGCCCTCGGTGCGGTGCATGCTCGTGGTCCGGCTCGCGTCCGAGGTCGCGCTGACGAGGGTGTCGGCGGCCGACCCGCCGTTGACCACCGTGAGGTAGGCCGCGCCCACGGTCGCCGAGGCGGGGGCGGGCACGTAGCCCGCCGCGACCTGCAGGTCACCGACGCGGGCGAGCACCGGCGAGGTGGGCACCGCGGACGCGGACGTCGTCGCCGTGCCGGTGGTCGCCGCGGGGGTGGTGCCCGCGTTGCTCTCGCCGCCGCAGGCGGCCACGGTCGCGAGGGCGGTGACGGCGACGCCGCAGGCGGCCAGCCGGGTGGGGACACCCGGACGGCGCGGACGATCGGTCGACACGTCCCGCGACGGTACCGACCGCACCTGTGGCGGCGGAACGCTCCGCCGGGAGCTGAGGTGCTGGTCTCGTCCGGGAACCCGGAGGGCTTGCAGGACGACGTCAGTCGGTGTCGGAGACCAGCGGGTCGTCGCCGGTGACGCCGCTGGTCGAGGTGCCGCTGTGACCGGCGTCGGGGTCGTCGGTGCGGGCGTCGGACTCGGCCAGGACCTCCGCGGCGAGCGCATCGGCGTCCTGGACCGCGAACTCGCGCTCCTCGGGGAGCAGTTCGGCGCGGCTCTCGGTGCGGTCGCCCGCGGTGTCGTCGGAAGGCGTGGTCACGCTCCGGAGCGTACGTCCGCCCGGGGTCGGGGCCCCGTGGTCCCGGTAGCGTCCGGCTCATGCCATCCGGAGCCGCCGTGCTCACCACCGGCGCCCCGTGACCCGGGTCCTCCTGGCGCCGGACAAGTTCCGCGGCTCGCTCACGGCCCCCGAGGCGGCCGCGGCGTTCGCGCATGGGGTACGGCAGGTGGTCCCCGACGTCGAGGTGACCCTCCGGCCGGTCGCCGACGGTGGCGAGGGAACCGTCGACGCCTTCGTGGATGCCGGCTGGGAGCCGGTGGCGGTGCAGTGCGCCGGACCGACCGGCGAGCCGGTGTCCGCCCGGTACGCGCGGCGGGGGTCACGTGCGGTGGTCGAGCTGGCCGAGTGTTGCGGGATGCAACGCTTGCCGGACGGCCGCCCGGAACCGTTGCGCGCGACCAGTCGGGGGGCCGGCGACGCCGTGGCCGCCGCGTTGCGGGCCGGTGCCCGCGAGGTGGTCGTGGGGGTCGGTGGCAGTGCCTCGACCGACGGCGGACTGGGACTGCTGGCCGCGCTCGGAGTGGTGGTCCGCGATGCCGACGGTCGGCCGCTCCCGGCCGCGCCGGAATCGTTGCACCATGCGACGACGGTCGATCCGGCCGGTGTCCTTCCCGAACTGCACGGTGCGCGGATCGTCGTCGCCACCGACGTCACCAACCCGCTCACCGGGCGCGACGGCGCGGCAGCGGTCTTCGGGCCGCAGAAGGGCGCGAGCGCCGCGGCGGGCGCCGGGGGGGCGGCGGGAGGGGTGCCGGGGGAAACGGTGTGGGGGGGGGGGGGGCGGCGGGTCGACGATCTGGCAGGCGGGGGAGCGGCCGGTGGCGTGCCGGCCGGACTCATCGGCGCGCTCGGGGGCATCGCCGCGGTGTCGGTGGTCTCGGGCGCCGAGACCGTGGTGGACCTCGTGGGGATCGAAGCCGCGCTCTCCGACTGCGGTCTCGTGCTGGTGGGCGAGGGGTCCTTCGACACCCAGAGCCTCGCAGGCAAGGCGCCGACCGTGGTGGCGCGCGCAGCGGTGCGGGCGGGCGTGCCGGTCGCGCTGGTCGCCGGGCGGATCGGGGTCGCGGAGCAGATCCTGCTCGCGACAGGCTTCGCGCACTCCCGGGCACTGGTCGAGCTGGCCGCCGAGGGCGAGGACCCACTGCGCGACGCGGCCGAGCTGGCCGCCCGGGCGGCGGCGCAGATCGCCCGCGCCGTCCTGGGCTGAGCCGCGGTCAGCCGCCTTCCACCAGGCCGCGCAGGGTGGCGAGGTCGCGGGTGACGGCCTCGACGTCGGAGGCGAACTCCTCGTCGTTCTGGTCGGCACGGTGACGGACGGTGAACAGCACCTCGCTGCGCTCCTCGTCGAGCGGGATCACCCGCACCGGGTTCAGGACCTCGGTGCCGTCGGGCATCGTCACGACGTGGTCGACGACGCCGAACTCGTTGGGAGGTGCGAAGCGCACGCGTACCCGGCCGAACGGCGCGTCGACGAACCAGGAATCGCCGTCCTGCTCGAGCGGGGTGTGGGCGAGCCCGGCGGCCCACTCGGGCAGCCGGGACGGGTCGGAGGCGAGTGTGTAGACCGTGTCCGCGGGGGCGGCGACGACGACCGACACGTGACGTGAGACTGCTGCGGTGTCAGGCATGTCCCGATCGTGGCACGGCCCGCCGACACCCGGGGCCGAGAATTCCGTCCACGGCCTCCCGGTGTTCACCCGACCGGGCCAGGATGCCGCCATGAGCCCGTCCGCCGCCCTCAGCCGTCGCACCGCCCTCAAGACCGCCGCGCTCGGCGCGGTCGCCGTCGCGATCCCGTTCCGCGCGTTCGACGCCGAGGCCGCCGCCGCACCGGCGCTGCAGGGCGTGTTCGGCTACGGCGTCGCGAGCGGTGACCCGCGGGCCACCTCGCTGATCATCTGGACCCGCGCGACGCCGAGTCCCGACGCCGTCCCCGGCAGCGGCAAGGGGGCACCGCTGACGGTGACCTGGCAGGTGGCCACCGACAAGCAGTTCCACCACGTCGTCCGCTCCGGCACGGTGCAGACGTCCGCGAAGAGCGACCACACCGTCAAGGTCGACGTCAACGGCCTGCAGGTCTACACGCGGTACTGGTACCGGTTCACCGCCGCGGGTCAGACCAGCGTCGTCGGCCGCACCCAGACCGCACCGGACGACGCGCGCCACACCCACGCGCTGCGCTTCGCGCTGGTCTCGTGCAGCAACTACACCGGCGGCTACTTCGGTCCGTACCGCGCGATCGGCAAGCGCGACGACCTCGACTTCGTGTTGCACGTGGGCGACTACATCTACGAGTACGGCAACGGGTCCGACCGCTACGGCCCCGCCGACCTCGCCGGCAAGCGGGACGCCCAGCCCGCCACCGAGACCATCGACCTCGCGGGCTACCGGCTGCGGCACGCCCTGCACAAGGCCGACCCCGACCTCGCGAGCGCCCACCGGCGGCTGCCGTTCATCACGATCTTCGACGACCACGAGGTCGCCAACAACAGCTGGGCCACCGGCGCGGAGAACCACACCCCGAGCACCGAGGGCGACTTCGCGCAGCGCCGCGCGGCCGCCTACCAGGCGTACATGGAGTGGATGCCGTTCCGGCTGCCGAACCAGAACGTGCCGCACCGCGGCACCCGCTTCTTCCGGCAGTTCACCTACGGCGGTCTGGCCGACCTCTCGGTGGTGGAGACCCGGCAGAACCGCAGCGCGCAGGTCGACGTCGCGCCGTTCACCACGACCGGCGGCGGGTTCATCCCGTCCGGCATCCCGGCCGTCGACGCGCAGCTCGCCGACCCCACGCGGCACCTGCCCGAGCCGGAGCAGATGGCGTGGATCAAGGACGGCCTGTCGGTGTCCCGCACCTGGCACCTGCTGGGCAACCAGGTGATCCTCACGCCGATCCGGCTGCCCGGCAGCCTGCTGAACGTCCCCGACGTCTCGGCGCTGCTGAACTCCGACCAGTGGGACGGCTACCAGGCCGACCAGGCCGAACTGATCGGGCACATGGCCGGCCGGAAGCTCAACATGGGCGACAGTGTCGTGCTCACCGGTGACATCCACTCGTCGTGGGCCATGGACATCCCGCTGACCGGGAACCCGGCGAAGTCCGCGGGCGTCGAGTTCGTCTGCCCGTCGGTGACGAGCGACGGCTTCTACGAGATCTTCCGCGGCGCCGCGCCGGCGGGGACACCGGCGGAAGCGGTGGTGACGGCGACGAACACCGCGGCGGTCGCGGTGAAGGCGACCAATCCGTGGGTGAAGTACCTCGACGGTGTGGGGCACGGCTTCACGGTCGTCGACGTCACGCCGGCGCGGGTGCAGGCCGACTGGTACTTCACCCCGGTGCCGACCTCGGCCCAGCCGGACCCGCGGGTGGTGGAGGCCGTGGTGCCCGCGTACGCCAGCAGCTGGCAGACGCTCGCGCGGTCGCGCCAGGTCACCGCCGCGCCCGGCAAGCTCGGGCCCCGCGCCGACCGGCCGACCGGCGCCTGACCGCGGCCGCCCGGCCCCCCAACCGGGGAAGGCTCGGTGAACGCTGGACGACGCCTGCGCGTTCACCGTGGATGGTGCCGCTCCGGACGGCATCCTGACGTCGTGAGCGACCCCCTCGTCATCGCGCACCGCGGCGGGGCCGGTGTCTGGCCGGAGAACACGGCCGTCGCGTTCGAGGCGGCGCATGCGGCCGGCTGCATCCTCGAGACCGACGTCCGCCTCACCGCCGACGGCGTCGCGGTCTGCTTCCACGACGCCACCGTCGAGCGGTTCACCGGGGAACCGCGGCGGATCTCCGAGCTGACCCTCGCGGCACTGCGCGCCCGGTGCGCGCGTGCCGGCCTCCCGCTCGTCACGGTGGCCGAGCTGCTCGGTGACCTGGCCCGTGCGGAGGTCGTCCTCGACATCAAGGACCCCGCTGTCGTCGACGTCCTCGCCGCCGACGTCCGTCGGACGCGATCGGCCGGGAGGGTCTGTGCCACCGGGTGTTTCGACCCGGCCCTGCTGCGGTTGCGGCGCGCGGTCGGACCGGCGATCGCGACCGGTCTCGGGTGGTGGTCGGTCGCCGCCCTCGCCACCGGGGCCCCGTGGCGTCGGCACGGTGCCACCTGGGCGTTCCTGCCGATGCGGCTCGCCACGCCCCGCACCGTGGTCCGGGCCAGGGCGCGCGGACTGCGCGTCGCCGTGTGGACGGTGGACGAACCCGCGGCCGCACAACGGTTCCTGGCCCTCGGTGCGGACGCGATCACGACCGACCGGCCGGACCGGTTGCTCCCGGTGCTCCGTCCCGGACGCGCCACCACCCCGACGCCGGAGGCCATCCGCTGATGCGCGTCGTGATGTGCGCCGAGACGTTCACGCCCGCCGTGAACGGGGTGGTCAACTCGGTCCGGCACGTCGCCCGGTGTCTGCACGCGGCGGGTCACGAGGTCACGGTGATCGCGCCCACCGGCGACGACATCGCCGTTCCCGGCGGGCACATCCCGGTGGTCACCGTGCCGTCGGTGGGCGTTCCGGGCTACCGGTCGTTGCGGGTGGCCCGCCCCGGCGTCGACCTGCGGCGGCTGCTGTTCGACCTCGACCCCGACGTCGTCCACCTCGCCTCGCCCGCCCTGCTCGGCCAGGCCGCGGTCGAGGC
>CAXUNA010000173.1:0-7882 GCA_964252095.1 uncultured Jatrophihabitans sp.
GGTCGTCGACCACGGCGTCGAGCAGCTGCTGCTTGCGCGCCTCGCCGCGCGGCGAGCCGGTGGAACGCGCGTACCCCGGCGCGGTGGTCACGCCGACGGGATGAGACCCGCGCCCTCCCCGACCGCGACCAGCAGACCGTCGGTGTCGTCGAAGGTCTTGGCGATGACGGTGGTGCGCTTGACGTAGTGGCCGACCGGGTACTCCATGGTCATCCCGATGCCGCCGTGCAACTGGATCGCCTCCTGGCCGACGTGCCTGGCCGACAGGTCGACCTGCAGCTTCGCGGCCCGCACCGCGCGGCGACGCTCGGCGGGATCGTCACCGGTGAGCGCGAGCTGCGCCATCAGCGCCATGCTGCGCGCCTGCTCCAGCGAGACGTGCATGTCCGAGGCGCGGAACTGCAACGCCTGGAACACCGCGATCGGCGTGCCGAACTGCACGCGGGTCTTGAGGTAGTCGACGGTCAGCCAGAGCATCCGGTCGATCGCGCCGACGGCCTCCGAGCACAGCATCGCGGTGGCGACGTCGACGACCTGCTCGATCGTCGCCAGGGCGTCGGTCCCCGGTGTGCCGAGCGGCACCGCCGGGGCGGAGGCCAACCGGACGTCGGCGGCGCGCAGACCGTCCTGCTGGGCGTGGGCCGACCGCGAGACGGCGGCGGCGTCGACGAGGAACAGGCCGATGCCACCGGCGGGCAGGAGCGCGGACACCACGAGGCGGTCGGCGGAATCCCCGCCGAGCACGCCGGACTTCTCACCGGTGACGGTCCATTCGCCGTCGCTCTCCGCGGCGGTGGTGGTGATGGCGCTGCGCGACCAACGCGCGGCGGGCTCGGCCCAGGCGAACGCCAGCAGCAACTCCCCCGCGGCGACGGCCGGGAGGATCTCGGCCTTCTGCTCGGGGGTGCCGGCCGCGACGACCAGCTGGCCGCCCAGCACGACACCGGCGACGAACGGCTCGAGCACCAGCGCGCGGCCGAACTGCTCCATGACCGTGGCGAGCTCGGCCGTGCCCATGCCGGCACCGCCGTACTGCTCCTCGAACGTCAGCCCGAGCAGGCCCATGTCGGCGTACTGGCGCCACAGCGGCTCGCTCCAGCCCCGCTCGGAGTCGAGCAGGTCCAGGCGGGTGCGGGGTTCGTAGCGCTTCTCCAGCAGGCCGCCGAGCGCCTCGGCGAGGGCCTGCTGTTCGTCGGTGGGATCGAGGTCCATCGTCGTCAGTCTCCGTAGTCTGAGGTAGAGGCCACAAGCTCGGCGGTTCAGAGCTTCAGGATCGCCTTGGCGATGATCGACCGTTGGACCTCGTTGCTGCCGCCGTAGATCGAGGTCTTGCGGGTGTTGAAGTACGACGGCATGGCCTCGACGGCCGCGTCGGAGGGCGGGGCGAAACCGTCGAGGATGTCGACGTTCTCGCGGTAGGCGACCCCGGCCGGGCCGACGATGTCGACCAGCAGTTCGGTCGCCAGCTGCTGCAGCTCCGAGCCCTTGATCTTCAGCACCGACGACAGCGGGTCGGGTTTGCCGTGGCCGACCTTGGCCTCCCGCGACAGCACCCGCATCACCGACATCTCCAGCGCGGTCAGCTCCACCTCGAGCGTGGTGAGCCGCGCGCGGAACAGCGGTTCGTCGAGCATCGTGCCAGCGCCCGAGGGGGTCGCGGCCGCGACCTGTTTGATCCGGCCGACGCGCGCCTTGATCGCGCCGACACCGGCGATGTTCGTGCGCTCGTTGCCGAGCAGGAACTTGGCGTAGTCCCAGCCCTTGTTCTCCTCGCCGACCAGCTGGTCGGCCGGGACCCGGACGTCGTCGAAGAAGACCTCGTTGACCTCGTAGCCGCCGTCGATGAGGTGGATCGGGCGCACGGTCACACCGGGCGAGTTCTGGTCGAGCAGGATGAACGAGATGCCCTGCTGCTTCTTCGCCGCGGGGTCGGTGCGGACCAGGCAGAAGATCCAGTCCGCGTACTGCGCGAGTGTGGTCCAGGTCTTCTGGCCGTTGACCACGAACTCGTCGCCGTCACGCACCGCCGAGGTCTTGAGGCTGGCGAGGTCGGAACCCGCGTTGGGTTCGGAGAAGCCCTGCGACCACCAGATGTCGGCGTTGGCGGTGGCCGGCAGGAAGCGTTCCTTCTGCTCCTGGCTGCCGAAGGTGGCGATGACCGGGCCCACCATGGCGGTGTTGAACGGGATGGTCGGGGGGACGTGCGCCAAGGCCATCTGCTCGGCGTAGAGGTGGCGCTGGATCGGCGTCCAGTCCTGACCGCCCCACTCCTTGGGCCAGTGCGGCACGGCGAACCCGTGCTGGTTGAGGATCCGCTGCGAGGTGCGCATGTCGTCCGCGCTGTGGTGCTCGCCGCGGGCGCCCTTGGCACGGATCTCGGCCGGGATCTCCGTGGTGAAGAACTCCCGCATCCGCTCGGCGAATGCCACATCTTCCTTGTCGAGCGCGATGTCCACGCGTGCTCCTCCTCGGGCCGGCCACCGGATTTCCTCCACCATAGGGTGTGGCTCCGGGTCGCCGCCCGTCGCGCGGCCGAGCCCGGTGACACGCCCCGGAGGTGGCACGGGGGCTTGCCGTCCCGGCGGTGCGTACTACGGTCCCGGACCATGCTCACCGATGCGCAGGGAACACCCCTCGGCGTGCTCGCCGAACGGGCCGAGGAACGGTTCGGGGACAGCAGCACGCTCGTGTTCGAGGGACGTGAGCACACCACCGGCGAGCTCGGCGCGTGGGCCCGGCGGGTGGGCGGCGGGTTGCAGGCGCTCGGGGTCCGGCCGGGCGACCGGGTGGCGGTCTGCATGGCCAACTGCCCCGAGGTACTGGTGACGTACCAGGCGACGTGGCGGATCGGTGGCGTCGTCACCCCGTTGCTGTTCCTGCTCTCCGAACCCGAACTGCGCCACGCGCTGGCCGACTCCGGCGCCCGGGTCGTGGTCACCACCCCGGAGTTCGCCCCGAAGGTCGCGGCCGCCGCGGAGGGGACCGGCGCGACCGTCGTCGTCGCGGGTGGGGCCGGCGACGCGGTGTCGTTCGCCGACCTCGCGAGCCACGACGAGTGCGGGATCGCGTCGCGGGCGACGTCGGAGCCCGCCGCCCTGCTCTACACCGGCGGGACCACCGGCCGCTCCAAGGGCGTGGTGATCAGCCAGGACGCGGTGTCGGCGGGGGCCTGGGCGTCGGTCTCCGCCGGCGAGGAGAACCAGCTCGACGTCGCCCTCGTCCCGCTCCCGCTCGCGCACGTCTTCGGCCTGCTGGTGACGTCGATGTCCCTGCACGCCACCCGGCCCGCGCGCACCGTGCTGATGCGGTGGTTCGACCCCACCGGCTGGCTGGAGCTGGTGGCGCGGCACCGGGTCCAGACCAGCCCGGTCGTCCCCACGATGTTGCGGGTGCTGCTGCAGTTCCCGCTCGAGAGCTACGACCTCGGCGCGCTGCGACGGTTGGTCAGCGGGAGCGCACCGCTGCCGGCCGAGGTCGTCCAGCAGTGGAACCAGCGGGTGCCGCACGTCGAGCTCGACGAGGGGTACGGCTGCTCGGAGACCTTCGCGTCCGGCACGGTGAACCGGCTCGGGCACGCCCGGTTCGGCACGGTGGGCCAGGCGTCACCGGGCATGGAGGTGCAGATCGCCGACCTCACGACCGGCGCGCCCGCGGCCCCGGGCGAGGACGGCGAGATCCGGCTGCGCTCGGCGACGCTGATGAGCGGGTACTGGAACGACCCCGGGGCCACCGCCACCGCGCTGCAGGACGGCTGGTTCCACACCGGCGACGTCGGACACCTCGACGCCGACGGCTACCTCACGATCGTCGACCGGCTCAAGGACGTCATCATCCGCGGGGGTTTCAACGTCTATCCCCGCGACGTCGAAGAGGTCCTGATGACGCACCCGGCCGTCGCGGTGTGCGCGGTGGTCGGGCGCCCCGACGAGGACAAGGGCGAGGAGGTCGTCGCCTTCGTGCAACTGCTGCCGGGTGCAACGGTCACCGCCGACGAGCTGGTCGCCTTCGCCCGCGAGCGGTTGTCCGCGGTGAAGTACCCCCGCGACGTCCGCGTGGTCGAGGCGGTCCCGCTCACCAGCGTCGGCAAACTGGACCGCAAGGCGTTGCGCGAACAGCTCTGAGTCCCGCTCCGGCCGGTGCCCCCTGGACGTGGGCACGCGACCCCGGCGGAAGTTGATCAAGACGTTCTGGTCGCTGCGAGGCGGCGCCCAACGACCATTCCGTCTTGATCAACTGCGCACGGGGACCAGCGGAAGTTGATCAAGACGTTCTGGTCGCTGCGAGGCGACGCCCAACGACCATTGCGTCTTGATCAACTGCGCACGGGGACCAGCGGAAGTCGATCAAGACGTTCTGGTCGCTATGAGGTGACGCCCAACGACCATTCCGTCTTGATCAACTGCCCACGGGGACCAGCGGAAGTTGATCAAGACGTTCTGGTCGCTGCGAGGTGACGCCCAACGACCATTCCGCCTTGATCAACTGCGCACGGCGCGCTCGGCGTCAGCTGCTGCCGTACACCCGGCTCGGGGTGACGAACACCGCCGTGCGGCCCTGCTCCTTCATGACCCGGTCGTACTCGTCCCAGTCGTCGTGCGAGCCACCGGCTGCGGCGAAGACCTCGCGCAGCAGCAGGCGCAGGCGCGCGGCGTCCACGCCGTCCGCGGGGTCGTCGGGGCCGATCAGCTCGGCGTGGCCCTCGACGGTCGCGAACCGCCAGCCGTGCCGGAAGCTCGTGGTGATCTGCGGCCGGGCGCGCAGGTTGGCGAGCTTGACCCGGCCGTAGGTGACGAACGCCAGGACGTCGGCGCCGCCCACCGGGTGCGGCATCACGCCGGCGTTCACCAGGGTCGACTGGATCGTGCCGTCGGCCCGCAGTGTCGAGACGATCGCGAGGCCCTGCTCCTGCCGGCCGAGGGCCGCGGCGTCGTCGAGAGTGGTCACGGCTCCACTGTGCCCTGATCCGCGGGAGCCGGCATCCGTCCCTCGGCGATGTTCGCGCGGACCCGCGCGGTGTGGACCGCCGCCTTGAGCGACTCCACGTCGTACGCGCCGAAGTGACGCACGCCGTTGACGAAGAACGTCGGCGTGCCGGAAACCCCAGACAGATCGGCGGATTCGACGTCGGCGGCGATGCGGGCGGCGTGCGAGCGGCTCACGACGTCGTCGTGGAAGCGGTCGGTGTCGAGGCCGAGGTCGCGGGCGTAGTCGAGCAGGTCGGCGATGCGCAGGTGCTCCTGCCGGTCGAGCAGCAGGTCGTGCATCTCCCAGAACTTCCCCTGCTCCGACGCCGCCTCCGCCGCCTCGGCCGCCAGCTGCGCCTGCGGGTGGACGTCGGTGAGGGGCAGGTGCCGCCAGACGTAACGCAGGTCGGCGTCGACCAGCAGTCGGCGCACCTCGGGCTCGGCCTGCCCGCAGTACGGGCACTGGAAGTCGCCGTACTCGACCATCGTCACCGAGGCGTCGGCCGGGCCGCGGATGTGGTCGCGCTCGGGGTCGACCGGCTCGGCGAGGTCGACGATCTGCTCGCCGTCACCGAGCAACGCCCGCTCGCGACGGTTGCCCGGCAGCAGCTCGGTGACCCGGAAGACCACCCACGTCAGCAGCGCCGCGACGACCGCCGCGAGCAGCACACCGAGCTTGGCCTCGTCGAGCCGCTCGCCGTCGAAGACCAGCGCCGCCACCACGAACGACACCGTGAACCCGATGCCCGCGATCGTCCCGCTGCCGAGCACCGACGCCCACCCGACCTGCGGCCGGACCCGACCCGAGGTGACCCGTTCGACCATCCACGAGGTCGCGATCACCGCGACCGGCTTGCCGACCACGTACCCGACGACCACACCCCACGTCACCGGCGACGCGAACGCGCGGGACAGGAACGCGCCGTCGAGGGTGAGGCCGGCGTTCGCGAGACCGAACAGCGGCACGATGACGTAGCTGCTCCACGGCAGGTAGAGGTCGAGCAGCCGCGCGTTCGGGGAGATGCTCTGGACCAGGCCGGTGCGGGCGGACCGGGCGAGCTCCGGCGTCGGTTGCTCACGGAACAGCCGGTAGAGCCCGCTGGCCTGCTCGAGCGCGCCGCGGGTGGGCGAGTACGCCACCGCGATCAGGCCGGCCGCGAGGCCCAGGATGATCGGGTCGACGCCGCTCGCGAGCAGGGCGAACCACGAGACCAGCGAGCAGGCGAAGTAGACGATCCCCCTGCGTACCCCGAAGTACTTGGCGCCGACGGCGAACCCGAAGAACACGATCGCGACCACCAGGGGGCGCCACCGCACCTCCTCGCTGTACACGAGCGTCACGACCAGCAGGGACGCGACGTCGTCGACCACGAAGATCGTCACGAGGAAGACCCGCACCCGGTCGGGGACCCGCCGCCCGACGATCGAGAGCAGCCCGAGCGCGAGGGCGGTGTCGGTCGACATCGCGACCCCCCAGCCGCGCGCGCCGGGCCCGCCCAGCGTGAACGCCAGGTACAGCACCACCGGCACGGCCATCGCGACCACCCCGGCGAGCAGGGGCAACAGGAACCGTCGTCGTTCCCGCAGGTCCCCGAGGTCGAACTCGCGCCGGGCCTCGAGGCCGACGACGAGGAAGAAGAACGTCATCAGGCCGCTGTTGACCCATGTCCGCAGGTCGCGGCTGACCCCGACGTCACCGAGGTGCAGCGAGACCCCGGTGCCCCACCACCGTTCGTAGCTGGTGCCGCCGACGTTGGCCCAGATCAGCGCGGCGACGATGGCCGCGACCAACACGGCGGCGCTGCCGGACTCGGTCCGCAGGAAGGTCTGCACGGGCGCCGCGACCTGGCGGGTCCAGCGGGTGGTGCCCTGCCAGCGCGACGGCTCGGCCGTCGTCACGGGCGTGCCTGCGGTGGCGTCACGACTCCTCGGGCGCGCGCACCGCGAGCACCGGGCAGTGGGCGCCGAGCAGGATGCGCTGGGCGTTGCTGCCGAGCAGCGCCTTGCCGACCGGCGACCGGCGCTGCAGGCCGACGACGACCAGGTCGGCCCCGGCCTCCTCGGCCGCGGCGAGGATCTCGTCGGAGGCGTAGCGGGAGTCCTGGTTGACGGTCCGGATCGAGAACCGGACGCCGTCCTCGGTGAGGCGTCGGGCCACGGCGTCGAGGTCCTGCTCGTCGGCGGCCGTCGGCTTGACGTAGCCGGTCTCGTCGATGACGTTGACGATCACGAGATCGGTGTGGCGGTAGCGCGCCTGCTGCACCGCCTCGGTGATCGCCAGGAACCCGGTGGCATCCGGGACGTAGCCGACGACGACGGTCACGGGTTATCTCCTCGCGGCAACAGACAGGTGGTCAGCGCCACATCATGCCAACCGCCGGCCGCGCGTGGTGCAGCGGGAACCCAGGGATCAGGCGTAGCGGCTGTACGCGGCGTTCGCGTAGCTCAGCCGCTTCGCGGTCTGGCAGTCCCCACAGCCCTCGAACTTGTTCTGGAACGCGGTGACGGCGGCGGAGATCGTCGTCGACGCCTTCAACGACGACAGCCCGTAGTAGGAGTACTTCGTCAGCTCGTACCAGACGAAGTTCAGCTGGGTGCCGAGCGCGAGCTTGCTCGTGCCCTTGCTCGTCGCGTAGGCGACGAGGTTGTCGCCGGAGTAGGTGTCCCACCGGCCGCCGACGCCCCACTGGGCGATGCCGCGGCCGGGGCCGCCGCCGAGCTGCTTGATCGTCGGGTCCATCCCGGACTCCTGATCGAGGTTCCCGACCACGCCCGCGGCCTGCTTCTTCGTGAGGCCCTTGCCGACGAAGTAGCTGAACGCCGTCTTCTCGTTGGCACGGACGATCGCGGCGACCTGGGCGCTGGTGCCCGGGCTCATGCCGGCCGCGTTGAGGCCGACCGACGCCGCCGGTGCCGTG
>CAXUNA010000174.1:0-7807 GCA_964252095.1 uncultured Jatrophihabitans sp.
CTGCGTTCCACGATCGCCGCGCACGTTTCGACGACGTACGGCATCGAGGTCGAGGGCTGACCGGCCGAGAGGTCGTACACGGGCAGCCCCTCCGCGGCCCGGGCCTGGGCCGCGTGCAGCACGCGCATGACGTGGAAGGGCGCCACGGCACTGCGGGAACTGATGCGCTCGGTCGTCACCCCACGACTGTTCCAGACGCGAAACCTCTGACACTCACGCGGTTCCGCGGCCGAGACGGTCGTGGCATCACGTTTACGGCCCCGCCTGCCGGGGGCACCCCGTTCCACGTCCGTCCCTCACCCCCGAAGGAAGGAAAACCCGTGTCCCACATGCCGAAACGCACCTTGGCCGGCGTCGCCCTGACCGGCGCGCTGGTCACCGGCGCCGCCGCGACACCCGCCGTGGCCGCGCCTGCGGCGCCCACTGCCGTGTCAGCGGCCGCCGCGGCAGCATCCGCGGCGAAGCTGTCACCCGCGGAGAAGGCGGTGTTCACCCAGCTCAACGCCCAGCGGGCCAAGAACGGCCTCGGCCCGCTGACCAGCGACACCCGGTTGGTCCAGGCGGCCCTCGGCCACAACCAGGCGATGTCGGCCGCCGGCACGCTCTCGCACCAACTGCCCGGCGAGCCCTCGTTCGACCAGCGGATCACCGCGCAGGGCTACGTCTGGCGTGCGGTGGCGGAGAACGTCGGCGTCACCACCAACACCACGTCGACGGGTTCCACTGCCATCCAGAAGGCTTTCTACAACGAGGTTCCGCCCAACGACGGTCACCGGCGCAACATCCTGTCGACCGCCACCACCCAGGTCGGGATCAGCGTGTACGTCGACACCCACGGCAAGCTCTGGGTGACCGAGGACTTCGGGGCGCCGCTGCACTGACGGCCGACGGGACCGACGGCGGTCAGCTGGCCTGGTCGTACGCGACCTGGGGCATGAACTGGCCGCCGTAGGTGCCGACCCCGACCCCGCAGCTGCCGTCCGAGGTGCCCGGCTGCTTGATCCAGAGGTTGGCGTCCAGCCCGTTCGCGCCGCTCGCGACGCCGGGCAGGAAGCCGATCTTCCGGCCGGCCGGGTTGCACCAGGTGTAGTCCCAGCTGGGGTTGCCGTTGCGCGACGTGTCCACGACGTAGTGCGTGTCCGGCAGCCCCAGCCCGGCGAGGCCGGACCGGATGCCCTGCGCCCACGCGGTTATCGGGGCGTCGGGACCGAACGAGCTGACGTCGACGGCGAACCCCGCGGCCTTGCCCACACCCGCGGCCTGCAGCAGCTGGGCCATCCGCAGCGGGGTCACCGACTGCGACGAGGTACCCGCCTCGAAGTACACGGACGAGCGCGGCGCCTCGGCCCGGAACGCGTCGACGACGTAGTTGAGCAGCGACATCCGGTCGGTGTACTCCTGCGTGCCGGGCGGGGTCTGCCGGTCGACGAACCACAACGCGTCGGGCTCGACGACCACGACGGCCCGCGTGCTGCCGAGCGTCGTCACGACGTGGTCGATGAAGGAGCGGTACTCGGCGGGCGTGACGTCGCTCGCGCCGGACAGGCCGTCGTCGCGGCCGGGGATGTCGTAGAGGGTGAGGGTGAGCGTGCTGTCCTCGCGCCGGGCCTGGTCGACGGCGGAGGCGAGGTTGCCGTAGCTCTCCTCACCGGTGAGCCAGAGCGCGGACGGCTTGGTGGCGATCCGGTCGCGGATGGTCGGCGTGCGGGAGTCGCCCGCGTTGCGCGCCACCCAGTTCGACGCCTCGGTCGGCAGCACGGTGAACCCGCCCGCGCCGAGCTGGATGTGCGAGCCACCGGTGACGGGCGGGGTGGCCGGGGGAGTCGTGACCGGAGTGGTCGCGTCGGGCGTGGCGAAACCGATGCCGCCGAGCGGGAAACCGGCGGGCGGAGCGGCAGCGCCGGAGGGTGACGGGTCCGCCAGCGCGATACCCGCCGCGGCGCCGAGCACCCCGAGCGCGACGACCCCGCCACCGAGCGCCCACAGGCGTCGCCGGGAACGGGTGGTCGTCGGGCGGCGGCTCACGACCTCGACGGTACGTGGCGGACGCCGTGGTCGCAGGCCGAACGGCCCCCGCTCAAGGGTGCAGCGAGGCCGGCCGCGGCCGGGCGGGCGCGGCCGCTCCCCCCGGTACGGAGTACCGGACGATCGTGTCGGTGGCGTTGTCGCCCAGGTACATCGAGCCGTCGACGACCGACACCCCGCCCTGTTGGGACCCGGCCGGGAACGCGCGCAGTCTCACGCCGTCGGACTCCCGGAGCACGTAGGTCGTGCGGCTCGTGCCCAGGTAGACCAGACCGCCCGCCGTCGTGACCGGCGACGCGAGCACCAGGGTCCCGCCGGTCACCGAGGTCGCCCAGACCAGGCTGCCGTCGCCCGCGTCGTACGCCCGCACGACGCCGTCGATGCCCGGCACCAGGACCAGGCCGTCCGCGTACCCGAGCGTGTCCGCCGCCGAGCTCGTCGTGGTCGACCACCGGACGCTGCCGTCGCCCTGGTTCAGCGCGACGACGTCCTTGCCCTCGCTTGCGGCGTAGACGACACCGTCGACCGCGATCGTCGGGGCCACGACGGCGGCCACCATCGCGTGCTGCCACTCCGGCGACCCCGTCGTGCCGTCGAACGCGTAGACCACGCCGTCCAGTGCGCCGACGTACACCGAGCCGCCCACCACACTCAGGCCGGCGAACACCGCGTTCCCCACGGGCTGCTTCCACCGTTGCGCCCCCGTGGTCCGGTCGAACGCGTACACGTTGTCGTCGTAGCTGCCGACGTACACCATCCCGCCCGACACGACCGGCGAGCTGTAGATGCCGTTCCCGGTCGACGCGGTCCAGCGGGTCGCGCCACTCGTCGTACTCAGGGCGTACACGTGACCGTCGATCTCACCGATGAGCACGGTGTTGCCGTCGACGACGGGCGCGCTGTAGGTGAAGCTGCCGAGGCCGGTGCGGACCCACTTCTGGGCGCCGGTCGTGGCGTCGAAGGCCCGTACCGAACCGTCGTCCGCAGCGGCGTAGACCACGCCGTCCACCACGGCGGGCGTCACCTGCACCTCGGCGCCCACGGCCGTGCGCCACTGCTGCGTCAGTTTCCCGATCGTCGCCGAGGTCAGGGTGTTCTCGTACGGGTTGTGACCGGTGCGGGCGAGGTCGAAGCCACCCCGCGTCCAGTCGGTGCGGACGGTGAACGTGGTCTGCGCGGCCGAGCCGGACGACCGGCCGACGGCGGTGACCGTGTGGTCGCCCGGCGTGGCCGATGCGGGAACGGTGAGCTTCACCGACGCCGCGCCGGTCTTGCCGGCGACGACGAGCTTGACCGCTGTCGTGTCGAGGTACACGTCCACGGCCTCGCCGATCTCGAAACCGGAAAGGGCGAGGGTGGTGGCGGTCGTGGGCGGGCCGGCCGCGGGCGTCAGGGCTCCCCCGGCGAGCACGGTGAACGTGCCGGAACTGGTCGCCTTCCCACCGGGGGTCGTGACCACGAGCTTCGCGCTCGGCGCGGTCGCCGGGACCTTGAGGGTCAGCTTCGTCGCCGACACCACCGTGGCGGTGACGGTGATGCCCCCGAACGACACCTTGGTGGGCGCCGCGAAACCCGTTCCGGTGACGGTCACCGTCGTGCCCATCGGGCCCGACGTCGGCGTGAACGACGTGACCGTCGGCGCCGCCGCGAACGCGGGCGGGGCGACGGCGACGCCCGCCCCGAACACGAACACGGCGACCGCGCCGATCAGTCGTGGACGGATCAGTCGAGTTCCTCGTGACGACACGCGTCGAGCTTGGGCGATCGACGCGGACCGGGCAACGGACGAAACGGACGCGTGCCGCGATGATCGCGTGACGGTCTCGTTGGAGAAACGTACGGAGAACGCGCAGGCCTCGATCGTCAGCCTGCTCGAGGAGCAACAGCGCAAGGGCATCGACCTCGGCGAACTCGTCGCCCAGGTGGAGATCGCGATCGACTTCTCCGGCAGCATGCGACCGCGCTTCACGCCGCAACCCGACGGCGGCCCCAGCGAGGTGCAGACCGTCGTCGAGCGGGCGCTCGTCCTGAGCCTGTCCGGTCTCGACGACGACGGCGTGGTGCCGGTGCACTTCTTCCACGCCGAGGCGTTCGATCCGGTTCTCGTGACGGCCGGGAACCACGCGGGCTTCGTCGACGCGTGGGCGGCCAACCGCCGGATGGGCGCCACCAACTACGGCCCGCCGATCCAGGCGATCCTCGCGCACAACACGAACAAGCGCGGCCTGTTCCGGAAGGGTCCGGACCTCGAGGCCGAGAAGGACGCGCCGCCGAAGCTGGTCCTGGTCGTCACCGACGGCGCACCGTCCGACCGCGGGGCGACCACGAAGCTGGTGCTCGACGCGGCGTCCCGACCGGTCTTCTGGCAGTTCATCGGGCTGGGTCACAAGCCGGCGTTCATGGCCGAGCTCGACACGATGGGCAACCGGGTGATCGACAACGTCGGGCTCGTCGAGTACTCCGACACCCTCGCGATGACCGACGCCGAGTTCTTCGACGCCGTCATCGGCGAGTTCTTCACGCAGTGGCTGCCGGAAGCACGACGGCTCGGGATCACCCGCAGGTAGCGGGCGATCCCGAGCCGGTGTCGGGTACGCCTGCCGGTCAGCCGGTGGTCACCGCGAAGACGTGGAACTGGCCGCCGTCGACGGTCGCGGGCAACGTCACGCTCGCCACCGTCTTGCCGGCCGTGATCGCCGCCGAGGCCGCGAACACGTAGGTGTTCACGGTCTGCTTGTCACCGTCGCTGGTGTCGCGGTACGGCGTCTTGGCCACCTCGGTGTTGCCGTACGCCGGATCGAGCGAGTTGGCGGCGAGCGTCCAGTCCGAGAGGCCGAGCGTCACCGTCGACGTGGTGCCGTCGGTGTAGGTGACCGTCGCCGTCCCCTGGGCACCGGGGTTGGCGTTGGTCGCGGCGCCGAGGACGCCCACCTTCTTCGCGCCGGCCGTGGCGACGATCGGGATCGTCTGACCGCCCGCCTCGATGTTGTCGAGGTCGCCCGGCTGCGTGTCCGGCCAGGTGTAGGACAGCCCGTCCGCCTTCACCGTGCCACCGGCCGTGAGACCCGCCGAGGCGAGCGACTGCGACGAGTACGCCCAGCCGTCACCGTCGAAGTCCGCCTGCTGCGACGCGCCGTCCGACGCGATGCCCGCGTTGTTGTAGAACGGCCACAGCTCGCCGGGCTTCGCGACGTCGATCTCGACCACGACGTCCGGCAGGTTGGTGCCGTCCGCCGTCTGCAGCGAGATCGTGACGAGGTAGCGGCCCTCGGTCTTCGGGGCGGTGAACCCGACCTGCTGGGTGCCGTCCTTGCCCGGCGTCGCCTGCAGGGTGCCGCTCGCGGCGCCGCCACCGACACCGGTGCCGGGGTGCGAGGTCCAGGTGACCTGCTCGGCCGCGCCGGACATGCTCCGCGCGCCCACCGTCACCGCGACGGCGGAACTCGGGGTGGTCACCACCGACGAGGCCGTGGTGTACCCGAGCGCAGGCAGGAGCCCCGCGGTGTCCGACGGCGGCGCGTCGGCCAGCTTCGTGCCCCACGTCTTGTTCGGCGTGGCGCCCAGGGTGAAGTCGAGCGTCCCGCCCTGCGAGGTCGTCTTCTGCGGGAGGTACGCGTGGGCCCAGGTCGACCCGTTGACGGCCAGCGACTGCACGTACGGCGACGTCGTGCCCGCACCCGCACCGGTGATCGTCAGGGTCCTGCCGGTGGGCAGGTGGACGAGCGCGTTCGGGAACACCGGGCTGCCGAGCGCGAGGTCGGCCGTGCCCGGTGTCTCCGGGTAGAAGCCGAGCGCGGAGAAGACGTACCAGGCGCTCATCGTGCCGAGGTCGTCGTTCCCGGCGATGCCCGCGGGTGCCGCGGGGAAGATCTGCTGCTGGATATCACGCACGACACCCTGCGTCTTCCACGGCGCCCCGACGTAGTCGTACTCCCAGGGGATCTCGATGCTCGGCTCGTTGCCGAAGTCGGCGTTGCTGTCGTCGCGGTCCTTGATCTTCGAGGTCAGCGCGTCGAGCTTGGCGATCCAGTTCGCGTTGCCGCCGTCGGCGAGGGCGAGTCCCTTGACGTCGAACGGTTCCATCGGGGTGTACTGGTAGCTGTTGCCCTCGACGAAGCCGTTGGACGTCCCCGGCACAAAGCCCGGCGCGAACTGGCCGTTCGCGAGCTTGGCCTGCAGGTACCCGGTGGCGGGGTTGAAGACGTTCTGCCAGTTGTTCGCCCGCGCGGCGAACGTCGTCGCGGTCGAGGTGTTGCCCAGTGCACCGGCGAACGTCGCGATGGCGTGGTCGGCGGTGTTGTACTCCTGCTGCGTCGAGACCGAGCCGTAGAAGTTGCAGCAGCCGTAGCTGCCGTCGTTCGGGATGTAACCCTTCGACAGGTACTGCGCGAGCGCGGGCCGGACGTTGTTCGCGACCTGCGCCTCCCGCACCATCGCCTGCAACGCCTTGGCGGTGTCGAAGTCACGGGCCCCGAACGCGTAGGCGTCGGCGATGATCGGGTCGGCGGGGTCGCCGACCATCACGTAGCTCTCGCCGTTCTGCAGCGCCCACTTGGGCAGCTGACCGGTCTGGTCGTACTGGTCGAGCATCGAGCGGATCGAATCACTCGTCTGCTGCGGCGCGACCATGGCGGCGAGCTGCACCTGGCTGCGGTAGATGTCCCAGCCGGAGTAGTTCCCGTACTCGACGTGGCCGGCCGCGACCTGGTGGGTGGCGGCGTCGAATCCCGCGTACTGCCCGTTGGTGTCGCTGACGACGTTCGGGTGCAGCAGCGCGTGGTACATGGCCGTGTAGAAGACCTTCTGGTCGGTGGTCGAGCCGCCGCCGATCTGGATCTTCCCGAGCTGCGAGGTCCACGCCTGGTGCGCGGCGGTTGCGACCGCGGCGAGGTTCCAGCCGCTGTTCTCGACGGTGCGGTTGGCGACGGCGTTGGCCGTGCTCACGTAGGAGATGCCGACCTTCGCCTGCACCGGCTTGGTCGACGCCGGGAAGGTCACGTAGGCCCCGTTCGCGCCGGTGACCGGCGGCTGGGCGGCGGCGGCCTTCGCACCGGCCGCCGGGTGCACGCGCGGGGTGGCGGTGCCGTCGGCGTCGGTGGTCACGGCCGCGGTCTTCGGCGTGTACCGACCGGAGACGCTCTGCGAGGTCGCACCGGCGCTCACGGCGTCACCGTTGCGCCACGTGCCCGACGCCGTCATCGAGCGGTCGAACGTGATGTCGAAGTAGACGGTGTAGCTGTCGGTCGCCCCGCAGAAGTGACCACTGGTGACGTAGCCCGAGACCTCGGTGGGGGAGACGACCTGCACGTGGGTGGCGTCGGTGCCCGCGGCACTGTCGGAGAGCTTCAGCAACAGGTTCTGCTGCGCCGTCTCGGGGTAGGTGAAGCTCGCCATGCCGCTGCGGGTGGTCGCGGTCAGCGTGCTGGTGATGCCGCCGCCGGTGAGCTGGTACCTGCCGGCGGTGGCCTGCTCCTGGGTGTGGTCGAGCGGCAGCGTCGCGGCGTCGGGATCGGCCGGTACGGCACCGGCGACCGGCAGCAGCGGGAGGTCGCCGGCGGCGGCGCACCCCGGTCCGCTGATGTGGGTGAGGCTGAATCCGGTGACGGCGTTGTCGTTGTACTCGTAGCCGCCCCCGGCGGGCCGGCTGGGCGTGTCCGGACTGAACTGGACCATGCCGAACGGCACGTCCGCACCGGGGAAGTCGTCGACCGCTCCGGACGTGCCGATGATCGGGTCGACCGACGCCGCCGGATCGGCGACGTAGGTGGGCGCGGCCTGCGCC
>CAXUNA010000175.1:0-7782 GCA_964252095.1 uncultured Jatrophihabitans sp.
AGGCCCACGTGCTCACCGGCCGGGGCGATCCCGCCGCGGCCGCGCTCGAACTCGCGCGGTGGGGCCGGGCGGCAGTGGTGAAGGCCGGCCGGGACGGTGCTTGGTTCGCCGCCGACGACGCCGTCGAGCGGGTCGAGGTGCCGACCACGGTCGTGCCGGTGGACTCCACGGGTGCCGGCGACGCCTTCGCCGCCGGTCTGCTCGCCGCACTGGTGCAGGGTGCAACACCGATCGATGCCGTGCGCAACGGTCATCTCACGGCGGCGCGGGTGATCACCCGCTTCGGGGCGCGACCCTGAACCTCGCGCACCGGGAGACGTCGCGGCGGCGCCTCGAGCGGGTCGTGGGGACCGCGGCGCCCCCGTCGCCGTGCTCGACCGCACCTGGCGCCATTCACGACGCTTGCGTCCCTTTCACCTCCGGGTCACCGGGTGTTCACCTGACGGACGGGTGCGGCGGCTCCACTTCAGCGTGTGCTGAGAAAACGTCTCCCGTTCGCCGTCGTCACCGCCGGAGTGGTCGCCGCTCTGGTCCTGCCGACCGCCGCCCACGCCGCGCCCCCGTACCCGAGCGACTCCACGCCGCCGGACCTGATCCAGCTGTTGAACGGCTACCGCGACTACTGGACCCCCAGCGGTGCGAACGATCTCAAGGGCGTCGTGAAGGACCCCACGGTGCTCGCGCACGACGACGAGCTCGCGGTGTGGATCAACCAGCACGCCACGAAGGCCGAACAGTTCCTGGCGCTGCAGGACTCCGAGTACCAGAACACGCCCACGCAGTACGACCAGTCGATCACCATCTCGACCGGCCTGGGCTCGGTCCTCGGCCCGCTCTACGTCCAGGGGCGCATCTCGGGCTCGCTGCCGCTCACCACCGCGCTCATCAACTCACAGACCGGCACCTCGGGCGCCTACGTCGGCACCGGCGCGGCCAAGGCGGCGTTCAGCCACCCGCGGCCGTACCTGCCGACCGATCCGAACACTAAGGCCGTCAAGGGCGACGCGGCCGGCTGTGACCCGAAGACCGTCAACGCCTCCTCGCAGGCCGCGATCCGGACCGGCAAGCCGTACGCCGACGCGAACGGCAACCTCGACATCACCCGGGTCCCCGCCGTCACCGACACCACCAGGCAGTTCGCGAGCGCCGACGTCACGCTCGACGCGGGCTACGCCACCACCGGCATCTGCCTCGGCGGCTCGTTCCCGAGCGGACACACCACGACCGCCTACCAGGCGGGGGTGACCCTCGCGACGCTGCTGCCCGAGCTGGCGCCGGAGATCCTCACCCGCGCCTCCGAGGCCGGGAACGACCGCATCGTGCTCGGTGTGCACTACCCGCTCGACATCATCGGCGGCCGCATCGACGGCGAGGCGGCGCTGGCCGCCCGGTGGTCGGACGTCAAGTACCGCACCGAGGTGCTCGAGCCCGCGCGCGCCGAGCTGGTGAAGTACCTGGAGAAGGAGAGTGGCGGCACGTTGGCCGCCGCCATCGCGAAGCAGACGCCGTACGCCTCGAACCCGTACGGCGGTCAGGCGGTACCGGGCGGGACCTCGCAGCTCGTCACCGACCGCGCCTCCGCCGTGAAGGTGTACGAGGAGCGCCTCACGTACGGCTTCCCGAAGGCCGCGACCGCGGCGGTCGCCGCCGCGTCGGTGCCCGCCGGAGCGTCCAACCTGTTGCTGACGACCTTCCCGGGCCTCACCGACGCCCAGCGCACCTCGGTGCTCGCCCAGACCGAGATCGCCGCGGGGTACCCGCTCGACGGCACCGGCACCGACACCGGTTCCTGGGAGCGCCTCGACCTCGCCGCCGCCACCAGCGCGACCGTCGCTCTCGCGGCGAACGGCACGGTCACGGTGACGGCCACCGGCGGCACGGCTGCGGTGGTGCCGGCGACGACGAGCACCTCGCCGGGCTCGGGTGCCACGACGGTCGGTCCCACGCCGTCGGCCCCCGCATCGGGGCCCGAGCTGGCGAACACCGGCAGCAACACGACCCCGCCGCTGATGACGTCGCTGCTGCTGCTCGTGTCGGGTACCGCGATCGTCGTGCTGGCGAACCTGCGCCGGCGCCGGGGTGCCCACCGCCACTGACCGCGCGAGCCCGGGAGACGCCCTCCCGGACGCCGACGCCCCACCGTCGGCGTCCGGGAGGTGCGCCGCCTCAGCCGGTCAGGCGGGCGACCTCCGACAGCAGGTGGGTGACCTGACCGGACACGCTGAACCGGTTGCGGGCGTACTGCGCCGCGACCGGTCCACGGGTGGCCTTCCAGTCGGCCGTCAGGGCCTGGTCGATCGCCACGGCGAGTTCACCGGCGAGGGCGACGCGGTCGTCGGTCTCCGGCACGAGAGTGCCGACCTCGGACGTCACGAAATCGCGAGGGCCGCCAGAATCCGCGCCGATGACGGGTGTTCCGCAGGCCATGCACTCCACGAACACCAGCCCGAACGGCTCGCGGTACGACGGGAAGCACCCGACGTCGGCGCTGCCGAACAGCAACGCGAGTTCGGCCTGGCCACGCGGTCCGAGGAAGTACGTCCGCCGTAGACCCAGCTCGGTGGCGAGCGTGTGGACCTCCCGCTGCGCGTCCTCGGGCCCCGATCCGACGACGAGCGTGGCGACCCGGCGCGGCCCCTGCTCGTAGATCGCGGCCGCACGGAGCAACGCGTCGAGCCGCTTCCAGCCGGCGAACTTGCCGCAGAACACCACGACGGCGTCGAACCCCTCGGGCGGCGCGACCGGTTCGGGCGCGGCGTCGCTGCCGGCGAGCGGCTGGGTCGTGAACCCCGCGAGCAGCGCGGCCCGGTCGGTGCCGTCCGGCAACGGGGTGAAGACGTCCTGGTTGTAGCCGTTCGGCGAGAGCACGACCCGGTCGGCGGGGAACGTCGGGAACACCGACAGCAGGGCGCCGACCTGTTCGTCGGAGATGGCGGCGACGAGGTCGACGCCGTGCTCCGGGTCGGCGAAGTCGAAGATCTTCTCCCGCTCCATGAACGGCAGGAACCGCAGCGGGAACTCGGTGGGGTCGTCGCCGCGCCGCTCGTGGTCGAACATCTTCAGCTCGGTGCCGTGGGCGAAGCACATGAGCGGCAGCCGGGGCTTGCCCGCCGCCACCCGGCGACGGTTGACGTCGCGCAGCACGACGGTGTTCATGAAGGCGTGGTGGGCGATGAGCAACCCGAACGTGTCACCGGTGCGCGCCTCGACCTCGTCCATCCAGTCGGCGACGGCGTTCGTCAGCCGCAGCCGGTAGGCGTCGACCTCCGCCTCGTCCATCGCGTGCCAGCGGTAGCTGCTGGTCGGCGACACCGACTCGCAGATCGGGATGTCGTGCTCGAGCGGGAAGACGTGCACGTCCTCCTCGACGAACCGCTGCCGGCGCGAGGGGTACATCGAGTAGCACCGCACCCCGGGCATCGCGTTGTAGGCGTGGTGGTGCGACTCGTGCAGGATCCCCGAGCCCGGCGCGAACTCGCCGTCACGCTGCCAGTTGTTCGTGCCGAGCTGGAAGATCAGGAGGTCTGACACGGTGGTGAGCGTAGAAGCATCGCGCCGTCCATCTGGTCAGGGGCGTCGACCGAGCTGGTCGACACCGCCGGTGACCGTCCGGTCGAGGATGCCGAGGGTGGCGCGCAGGGCCGACTCGGGGATCACCGGGAACAGCCCGGCGGGGCGGTACTGCTCGAGGATCCGGCTCCAGTCGTAGTACGACGTCACCCGCGTGCCGCCCTCGACCGGTTCCAGCCGGTAGCCGTAGAGGTGTTCGATCGGCGGCTGGATCGTGCCGGAGATCGTCCACTCGAGCGCGGCGTCCTGCTCGTACCCGGTGATGATCACCGTGACGTCGTAGCGGCCCATCGGTCGGTCGCCGAGGGCCTCACGGTCCATGTGGACCACGAACCGGTCGTCGACCGCCGCCACCGGGTCACCCTCGGCGGACTGCAGCATCCCGGAGGAGTCGATGGCGACGTGTCCCTCGGGCCGCCGGAGCACGGCGAAGATCTCCGCCGGCGCCGCCGCGATGAACCGCTGGGTCTCGAACCGTTCCGCCGCCATCCCCCGAGCTTCGCACGACGGGCGTCGACGACGGGTGCGATCTCACGACACCTGTGCGCTCACATCGCGCCGACCCCGACTCACCCGCGATCTCACGACACATGTGTGCTCAGGTCGCGCCGACCCGGCCCAGCCGCGATCTCACGACACATGTGTGCTCAGGTCGCGGGGGTGACTCAGGCGCCGGCGGTGGGGTCGACGTAGACGGCGTTCGACTCGACGGCCTGGAAGATCGAGTTCGCGATCGGGCGGCGGATCTCCTCGGCGATGTGGCCGAGCAGGCCGGCGCAGCGGGCGAGGAGCACGACGCCGCGGAGCAGCTCGAGCGGGATGCCGAGGTCGGCGAGCACCGCACCGCAGGTGCCGGCGCCGTTCAGCGGGAGCGACTTGCCGAGCACCGACGGCGCGACCCGGCCGATCGCCTCGAACAGGGCGAGGTGCGGACCGTACTGGTCCTCCTCCCGCGCGATGCGGATGAGCACGGGCGCGCGGGGGTCGCCCTCCTTGTGGATGTGGTGGCCGAGGCCGGGCACGAATCCCCCGGCGTCCTTGCGCTTCTGCACGGCGGTGACGGCGAGCGCGTCCCAGCCCGCGTCGTCGGTGGGCAGGTCGTCCGCGGTCTCGAGCACGTCGTGCAGGAACCGGCCGGTGTCCTCGCTGACGCCGAGGAAGCGCGAGCCGCCGCCGAGCAGGCCGGCCGCGAGCGCGCCCTGGATGGCGTCGGGCGCCGAGAGGTAGGTGAGGCGCGCGGCGATGGCCGTCGGCGTGAAGCCGTGATCGGCCAGCGCGACCAGCACGCTCTCGAACACACGGGTCTGGCCCGGGGTGGGCGTCTCCAGCGTCACCAGCCGGTAGGCCAGTTCGCCGAACGTCACCTTGCCGAGCAGATCGGCCGAGAGGTCCTGCCCCATCAGCGTGATGGTCTCGCGGGTGGAGATGCCCAACGACGTCGGGAACTCGAGCTCGCTCACGGACGCACCCTGCCGGATCAGGCCGCCGGGACGGCCGGCGCGCGCCCGTCGGCGGGGTGGTCGTGGCCGGCCGGCAGGCCGAGCCACGCGCGGATCTCGTCACCGTGCTCGTCGAGCGCGGGCGGGGCGAGGTCGTACCGCGCGGGCGTCGCCGACATCCGGATCGGGTTGCGGACCGTCGGGACACCGGCGGTGTCGACGACCGGTTCGAGGCCGAGCGCGGTGGCCATCTCGACCCCGCCACGGACGTCGTTGATCGGGCCGCACGGGATCCCGGCGGCCGTCAGCACGTCGAACCACTCCTTCGCCGACTTCGTGGCGAGCCGTTCGAGCAGGACCGGCCGCAGCGTCTCGCGGTTCTCGTTGCGGGCACCGACCGTGGCGAAGCGGGAATCCTCGGCGGTGTCGGGGATCCCGAGCGCGGCCGCCAGCTTGCGGAACTGGCTGTCGTTGCCGGCGATGACGATCAGCTCGCCGTCGCCGGTCGGCAACGGCTCGTACGGGAACAGCGAGAGGTGCGCGTTGCCCATGCGATTCGGGACGACATCGCCCGCGACGTACGCCTCGGTCTGGTTGACCAGCGCCGACATCGCCGACGACAGCAGGTTGGTCTCGATGTGCTGACCCTCGCCCGTGGCGTCGCGGTGGTGCAGCGCGGCGAGGATGCCGATGGCCGAGTGCAGACCGGTCATGACGTCGAAGACCGAGATGCCCGCGCGGTAGGGCGGGCCGTCGGGCGAACCGGTCAGGCTCATCAGCCCCGAGACGGCCTGTACCAGCAGGTCGTACCCCGGCAACGACGCGCCCTTGTCGGAGCCGAATCCGCTGATAGAGCAGTAGATCGAGGAAGCGTTGCGTGCTGCAACGGACTCGTAGTCGAGGCCGAAGCGCCGGAGGCCGCCGGGCTTGAAGTTCTGGATCATGACATCGGCCCGGGCGGACAGCGCGTGGGCGACCTCGATGTCCTCGGTGTCCGAGAGGTCCAGGACGATCGAGCGCTTGTTGCGGTTGATCGCGAGGTAGTAGGTCCCGACGTCCCCGCGCAGCGGTGGCACCCAGTGCCGGGTGTCGTCACCCGCGGGCGACTCGACCTTGACCACCTCGGCCCCGAGGTCGGCCAGCAGCATCGTGCAGTAGGGGCCGGCCAGCACCCGGGAGAAGTCGGCGACGACGACGCCGGACAGCGGGCCACCGTTCGCCGGGGTGGTTTCCAGGCTCGCCACACGCACTCCAACCGTCAGACGGACACTCGTCCGCAACTGTCGTCGTCGGGTACCGGGCTGTCAACCCGCGGTCAGCCGGCGGCCGCCGCGGGTTGCGCGGGGGAGCCACGGCGAGCGGACACCGCGGCGGGCGGCCGCGACTGCCACCGCGCCCACTCGGCGCTGACGTCCCCGGCGGCCCGCAGCAGCAGCGGGAGGTGCTGGTCGACCAGCGTCTCCACCGGGGTCTCGGCCGCGTGGACCGTGACGTTCATCGCCGCGCGGACCACGCCGGCGCCGTCGCGGCCCGGGACGGCGCCGGAACGCACACCGCGCGCGAGTTCCTCGTCGGCGAGCGCCCAGCCCCGGGCCCGGACGACGGCGAGCTCCTCGGCGAGGTCTCCCGACGGGCGGTGCAGCACGGTGCCGAGACCGGCGCGGCTCGGCTCGACGAGGGTCGCGGCGAGGTCCTCGGGAGACAGCGCCGCCAGCAGCACTTTGCCCTGCGAGGTGCGCGCGGCCGGGAACTTCGTCCCGATCTCGACCCGCAGCGCGATGAGCTTCGGCACCGAGACGCGGGCGACGTAGACGATGTCCGAGCCGTCCAGCTGGGTCATCGACGACGACTCGTGGGTGCGCGCGACGAGCGTCTCCAGGTGCGGCCGGGCGATCTCCCAGAGTCCCGTCGAGGCGACGTAGGCCATCCCGAGCGCGAGCACCCGGGGCGTCAGGGCGAACGACGCGCCGTCGGTCCTCACGTACCCGAGTTCGGCGAGCGTGAGCAGCAGCCGCCGGGCCGTGGGGCGGGCGAGTTCGGCCGCCGCGGCGACCTCGGTGAGCGTCATCGACGGCCGGCCGGCGTCGAACACCCGCAGCACGTCGAGCCCCCGTGCCAGCGCCTCGACGAAGTCGGGTCCGGTGCCTCGTCCGGCCATGCGTCTCCTCCTGCGGCGGCGTGCTGCGGGTCGGCGGCGATTCTGGGCCGAGCCCTTGACGTGGTCCGCGTAGTGAAGCATCGTTCGACTGTCCGCCGCTAGACGGACAGCTGTACGCAATGGCGATCGGAGCAGGCAGCGCATGGCGAAGCTCGTCGCGATCCTCGCGACCACCCACCACCCGTTCTTCTACAAGACGAGTCAGCTGCCGGCGGACCAGGCACCGCCGTTCGCCGCCGAGTGGGTCCGCAAGGTCACCGCGTACCGCGAGACGCTCACGCGGGCCCGGCCCGACGTGCTGGTGATGGTGGGCTCGGACCACTTCCACCAGCTGTGGCTGGACAACATGCCGCAGTTCCTCGTCGGCAAGGCGCCGTTCTACGACGCGAACTGGACCAACGAGGAACGCGAGTTCGGGCTGCCGAAGCTGCGGTTGCGCGGGCACGAGGAGCTCTCGGCCTACATGCTGCGCGAGGGCCTGGACAAGGGCTTCGACCTCGCGTTCTCCAACGAGCTGCGCATCGACCACTCGATCACCTGCCCGATCTTCACGGTCCGGCCGCAGAACGACCTGCCGATCGTGCCGGTCTACACGAACATCTTCGCCCCGCCGCT
>CAXUNA010000176.1:0-7190 GCA_964252095.1 uncultured Jatrophihabitans sp.
ATGCTGGCGTCGGGCAGGCCCGGACCCTCGGCGCCGAGCACCACCGCCCACCGCCCGGGGGCGACGAACTCCCGCACCGCGACCGCCGAGGCGCGCGGCGTGAGCGCGACGGTGGTCAGCCCGGCCGCCCGGGCGGCGGCGATCGGGTCGTCCGCCACCGCGAACGGCACCCGCAGGGCGTGTCCCATCGAGACCCGCACGCTGCGGCGGTACAGCGGGTCGGCGCAGGTGGGGTCCAGCAGCACCGCGTCCAGGCCGAACGCGGCGGCGTTGCGGAACACCGACCCGAGGTTCTCGAAGTCGTTGAGGCCCTCGAGCACCACCACCCGGCGGGCGGGGGCGAGCAGGTCGGCGGGCTCCCGCGGCAGGCCACGGTCGGCGGACGCGAGGATCCCGCGCGTCACGCGGAACCCCACGACGTCGGACAACAACCACTTGTCCGCGACGTGTACCGGCAGGTCGGGGTGGGCCGCCAGGGCCGGCGCCAGCGCCTCGATCCGGGAGGGGACCCCGAAGACCGCGCGCGGCCGGAACGGCGAGTCCAGCAGCCGCTCGACGGTGGACTGTCCCTCGGCGATCACCACGCCGCGGCGGTCGGGGCGGACGTCGGCGTCGGTGAGGTCACGGAAGTCGTCCACCCGTGGATCGGCGGCGTCGACCACCTCGTGCCTCATCGCGCCCACTCTGCCCGGGCGGCCGGACTCACCGGACGGGCAGGCCCGCCCGGTGCAGCAGTCGCTCGAGGCGGGCGCGTTCCTCGTCGCGCTGCCGGCCGAAGTTGATCGTCACCAGGTCGGTCGGCACCGCGAGCTCGTGGCACGCCGCGAACAGGTAGTCGTCGTAGGCGCGCATGACGCCCTCCCACCGCACGTACGAGACGTCGGGTGACATGGCGTCGATGACCGAGCGCAGCCGCCGCAGGTGACAGGCGACCTCCTGGATCGGCCGGTCGCCGAGGACGACCTCCACGACCTGCCCGCCGATCACGGTCGTCATCGTGGCGGAGGTGGGCGTCGAGGTCGACGCGCACTCGGTCTCCCACAGCGCGAAGTCGCGCGCGACACCCCGGGCGGTGAGCACCCGGGTGCGGCCACGGGCGCGGTTCTGATCCGCGGAACGGCCGGAGAACCAGCGGAACCAGCGGGATCGACGGGAGCCGGACGGGCTCATCGGCCAAGGTTAGATCGGTTGCGGGGGCCTCGCACGACCGTTGTGACGGGTGAGACGAACGGTTCGTCACGATCCGGGGAACCCGCTCGGTGGCCGAGTGTCTCCGGTTCGACCGGTCGGGCTCAGGGCGACGTCGTGAAGTCCGGCGTCGCCATCCGGTCGAGCACGGGCACGGCCCGCGCCAGGGCGGCCCGCTGGGCGTCGTCGAGCTGGTCGAGCACGTCGGACAGCCACGCGTCACGCGCCTGCCGCTCGGCGTCGACCACGGCGTTGCCCGCGTCGGTCACCGCGAGCCGCACGGCCCGCTTGTCGGTCTGGTCCGCCTCGCGCGTGATGAGGCCGCGCTCCACGAGCGCGGCGAGCACCTTGGTCATCGTCGGCGGCTGCACCGACTCGATCGCTGCGAGGTCGCCCGCGCTCATCGGGCCGGCGGCGGCGAGGACCGCGAGGGCGGACAACTGCGAGAGCGACAACGACGTGTCGACCCGGTTGGCGCGGATCCGGCGGGCGAGGCGCAGGACCGCGCTGCGCAGCTCGTGGGCGAACGCGGCGTCGTCCACCGACCCGTCGTCCGACACGCACGGGAGCGTAGTCGGCGCCCCGCCGGGCGTAGCGTGCCGCGTGTGAGCGAGCAGCCGCAGGCCGCGCCGCCGGCACCGGACGCGGAGCGCCTGCGCCCGGTCGAGACCGACACCACCCGCATCGTGCTGGTCGGCACCGCGGTGTTCGCGCTGGCGTCCGTGGTGCTGCTGGTCCTGCGCTTCAGCGCGCCGGACTGGACGCGCGACCACCCCGATTGGCTGTGGATCGCCGTCGCCGGTGCCGTACTGGGGGTGCTGGGACTGACGATCGTCGGCCGGCACCGCCGGCTCGGCCGCACCCGCTGACCCGCGTCAGGCCGCGTCGGAGCCGCGCGGCGTCCCCACCGAACCGCGGACCTGCGCCACCGGCGTGAGCAGTTTGCGGCGGGAGCGCTTGTCCTGCTCGATCGCCCGGACCGTCCGTGAGACGGCGTGGCTCACCAGCTCGTCGACCGGCCAGCGGTAGTTCGACAGCGGCGGGGTGAGCAGTCGCGACACCGGGTGGTCGTCGTACCCGAGCACCGAGACGTCGTCCGGGATGCGGAGCCCCAGCCGCCCGGCCGCCGCGTAGACGCCGTAGGCCATCGAGTCGGCGAGGCAGAACACCGCCGTCGGGGGGTCGTCGACGTCGAGCACCTGCTGCGCGACCAGCGCCGCGCCGTCGAGGTCGTACGGCGACTTGTGCAGCGAGAGCGACAGGCCCAGTTCGACCGCCACCCGGCGCGCAGCGAGCTCCGCGGGCCGGTCCGGCGTGTTCCGGGACGACGGCGTGAGCACGGCGATGCGGCGGTGACCGGCGGCGGCGAGCTGCTCGAGCGCCGCGGCGGCGCCGACGTCGTTGTCGAACACCACCTCGACGGCGGTGGCGGCACCGGTGAGGCCGTCACCGATCGAGACCAGCACGGTGCGCCGGGCGATGTCGGCCCAGTGGGCACCGGCCGGGTCGACCCACAGCACCATGAGCGCGTCGACCCGCTGGTCGACCAGCTGTCCGGCGAGCAACGCCTCGAGAGCGGGGTTGTTCGACGCGTCGACGATCAGCGCGTGGCGGCCGGTCTCCAGCAGCCCGCGGCCGAGCGCGGCGGCGACGCTCTGCTGCCACCCGTCCTCGAGCGACCCGCAGAGCACGCCGACGTACCCGGTCCGCCCCGAGGCGAGCGCCCGCGCGATCGGGTCGACCTGGTAGCCCAGCCGGTCGGCGACGTCACGGACCCGGTCCTGAGTCTCGACGGGGACGTGCAGGCCCCGCAGGGCGTAGGAGACGGCGGCGGCCGACAACCCGGACGCTTCGGCGACATCGCGGAGCGTCACCCGTTTTTCCCGCTCCCGCACGCGACGACTGTAACGGAGAGTTGACCTGGACGACGCATTCCCGCGCCTGGTGAACCGGTACAGTGAAGCGGTTCACCAGAGACCCCAGGTCTCACATCGGGCGACGGGAACGGGGGGTGCCGTGCTGCAGTCGCGTCCGGTCGACGTGCACCAGCACCTCTGGCCGGAAGCGCTCGTGGACGCCCTGCGGTTCCGCTCGAGCGCGCCGATGCTGCGGGGCTGGCTGCTGCACACCGCCGGCGAACCGCCCTACGCGGTGCGCGCCCGCGACCACGACCCGGAGGCTCGCGCGGCCTGCGAGTCCGACGGCACCCGGGTGCTGCTCTCGCTGTCGACACCGCTCGGCATCGAGGCCCTGCCCACCAAGCAGGCCGCCCCGCTGCTCGACGCCTGGCACACCGGCGTGACCGGTCTGCCGGACACCTTCCGGGGCTGGGCGGCGGTCGGCGAGGTCGACCCCGATCTCGACGGTCTCGCCCGGCTCCTGCGCGGGGAGTTCGTGGGCCTGCAGGTCGCGGCGACGGCCTGGGCCACACCGGCCGCCCTCGAGGCGAACGCCGCCGTCCTGCGGGTGTGCGAGGAGCTGGACCGGCCCGTGCTCGTGCACCCCGGACCCGTCACCACCGGTGCGGGCGACGCCCCCGGCTGGTGGCCAGCGGTGGTCGACTACCCCGCGCAGTTGCAGGCGGCGTGGTGGTCGTGGCACACGGCCGGTCGGGCACTTCTCCCCGATCTTCGCGTGTGTTTCGCCGCCGGCGCCGGGCTGGCACCGTTGCACCACGAACGATTCGCGACGCGGGGCGGCGGCCGGTTCGTCGTGGATCCCGATGTGTTCGTCGACCTGTCCTCCTACGGCCGGCAGGCGGTCGACGCCCTCGCCCGCGCGCTCGGCATCGACGCCCTCGTCATGGGCAGCGACCGGCCGTACGCCGAACCGCCCGAGCCGCACCTGGGCGACGCCGCCCAGCACGCGACCTGCGTGACGAACCCCCGACGGTTGCTGCAGGGCACCCGCTGATGGACACCGTCTCCGCGCCGCGTGGGACCGGCGGCGTCCCCGCCCGGCAGGCCGGCGCGATCGCCGATCTCGCCGCCGGGATCGGGTTCGCCGACGTGCCGGACCACGAACTGTCCCAGCCCGAACTGCTCGCGCTCGCCTCGTCGATCGCGGCCCAGCCGGAACTGTGGCACGAGCACGTCGCGTTCGACGACGAGCAGCGGCACTACGTCTGCCTCTACCGCGACGCCGTGGTCGACATCTGGTTGCTGTGCTGGACGCCGAGCAACGACACCGGCTGGCACGACCACGACGTGTCCGCGGGCAGCGTCGCGGTGGTGAGCGGGCGGCTCGTCGAACACGCCCTCGCGATCGGGGCGGGCGGCGTGCCGACCGAGGTGCCCGCGGGCCGGGTGTTCAGCTTCGGCCCCGACCACATCCACCGGCTCACCGGCCACGCCGCGGAGAGCGTCAGCGTCCACGCCTACTCCCCGCCGCTGTGGCGGATGGGCCAGTACACCGTCGACCCCGGCGGGGTGCTGCACCGGTTGTCGGTGTCCTACGCCGACGAGTTGCGCCCGCTCGAGACCGATCCGACCGCCACCGCACCTGCCGCCACCGATGGGGAGAGTCCCGCATGACCGTCACCGATCCGTCCGCACCGCTCGACCTGCTCGTGGTCGGCGGCGGCGTGATGGGGCTGTTCACCGCGTACCACGCGTCGGGCGCGGGACACCGCGTCACGGTGCTCGAGCGCGGCACGATCGGCGACCCGATGACCGCCTCGTTCGGGCGCACCCGCTCCTACCGCCGCGACTACCTCGACCCGCTCTACGTCACCCTCGCCGACGAGGCGATGCGGGTATGGAGCGAGTTCGAGCGGGCCACCGGCACCGAGGTCCTCGTGCGCTGCGGCTGCATGAACATCGCCACCGCCGCCGTCACCCCCGAGCTGGACAAGACCTACGCGCAGCTCTCGACCGACGTCATGGTCGAGCTCGACCTGGCGCCCGAGGTCGTCGACCCCGCCGCGATCGCGAGCCGTTTCCCCTATCTCACCGCGGATCTCGCCCACCTCGACCCCGAGGCGGGGCTCGTCGACCTCCGCACGGTGACGGCCACCCTGACCCGCGTGCTCGCCGAACGCGGCGTCGACGTCCGTGAGGGCGTCGAGGTCACCGCGCTCTACGAGGACGGCGACCACGTCGTCGCCGAGTCCGACGCCGGGACGTTCCGCGCCGGCGCCGTGGTGGTCACCGCGGGCCACGGCACCAACGACGTCCTGGCGCTGCTGCCCGGGGAGTCCCTGCACGTGCCGCTCAGCCGCGACCGGCCCAGCGAGGCGAAGTACTTCGACCCGCCGGCGGACCGGCGGCACCTGTTCACCTCGGACGTCATGCCGGTCATCGCCTACCTCGACACCGGGGTGTACGTGCACCCGATCGTCGAGGGCGTCGTCGACCACGTGAAGGTCGGGTACTACAACCCGCCGGACATCCCGCGCGACCGCACCGGTGTCAACGACATCGCGGATTTCGTTGCACAGTGCATGCCCGGCCTCGCCGACGCGACGTTCGAGGACGTGGAGGACACCGACGGCTGCGACTACGACCTGGTCGCCGACGACGACTTCGTCATGGGCGCCGTCCCCGGCCACCCGCGCGTGTTCGTCGGTGTGGGGTGGCGCGGCACCGGCTACAAGTACTCGCCGTGGGTCGGCCGCACCATGGCCGAACTCGCGTTGCACGACGGAACCACCGACGACATCAGCAGATTCGATCCCGCCCGCTTCCAGGAGGCCTCGCGATGACCCGACCGTCCAGCCGTACCTTCGCCCAGCGCCTCGCCGACGGCCCGGTCGTCGGCGCCGAGGGCTACGTCTTCGAACTCGAACGTCGTGGCTACGTCAAGGCGGGGCCGTACGTCCCCGAGGTCATCCTCGACGCCCCCGACGCGCTCCGGCAGTTGCACCGCGAGTTCCTGCGGGCGGGCGCCGACGTCATGGTCGCGCTCACCTACTACGCGCACCGGGAGAAGCTCCGCGACGTCGGCCGCGACGGCGAGCTCGAGGCCATGAACCGGCAGGCGGTCCGGATCGCTGCCGAGATCGCCGCCGAGGGTGACGCGCTGGTCGCCGGCAACATCTGCAACACCTGGTGCTACGACCCCGCCAACCCCGTGGAATCCGGGGCGATCGTGCGCGAGCAGTACCGCGAGCAGCTGGGCTGGGCGAAGGAGGAGGGCATCGACTTCGTCATCAGCGAGACCAACGACTACCTCGGCGAGGCGCTCATCGGCCTCGAGGTGTGCCAGGAGCTCGGCCTGCCCGCGATGGTCACGCTCGCGAGCGTCCAGCCCGACGCCACCTACGACGGCCACGGTTACATCGACGCGTGCCGGACGCTCGCCGACGCCGGTGCCGCCGCGGTCGGCTTCAACTGCTCGCGCGGGCCCGCGACGATGCTGCCGATGCTCGCCGAGCTGCGGGCCGCCGTCGACGACTCCGTCGCGATCGCGGGTCAGCCGGTGCCCTACCGCACCGACGCCGCCAACCCGTCGTTCGAGGCCCTGACCGACGCCGGGGGCACGCGACTGTTCCCGATCCAGCTGGAGAGCGTCGCCCACACCCGGTTCGAGATGGCCGACTTCGCCCGCGCCGCGCACGACGAGGGCGTCGGTTTCATCGGCATCTGCTGCGGCGGCGCGCCCCACCACGTCCGCGCGATGGCCGAGGCGCTCGGCCGTGTGACCCCGGCCAGCCGCTACTCCCCCGCGCTGGACCTGCACCCGGTGCTCGGCGAGAAGCAGTCGGACGTCACCGAGCGCGAGATGAGCGGCTGGAACACGGCCACCGCGTCCTGACCGACGCTCCCTGTCGGTCCGCCGGGGCCGGGCCGACGGCGGCCGGTGACCGACGGCGGACGGGCGCCGGGGTGGCGGTCGTCAGACCATGACCTCGCCGTCGTCGAACACAACGTGGGTCGGCTCGACGTGGGCCTCGACCTCGGCGACCGCTGCCGCCTCGGAGTGCGCGCCGCAGCCGTGGTCGGCGGTGACGACCCGGCCGTCGGTGTCGGTGACCTCGTTGCCGCAGACGCCGACCAGCGCGG
>CAXUNA010000176.1:7200-7778 GCA_964252095.1 uncultured Jatrophihabitans sp.
TGCCACAGGGACCCGGAGCCAGCTTGGCCATCGGGGTGTCGGGACCCCCGTCGCCGTCGGCCCAGCGGGCCGCGGCGTCCTCGCGGCCGAAGCGCGAGAGCACACGGACCCGGCCGAGTCCGAGTTCCCACGCCACCTGGCGCTCCTGCGTCACCTCGGGCTCAGGGCGGTTCAGCGCGGTGTCCTCGGCGTACGCGGGTACCAGGCGCGGGTCGTCGGGTGAGGCGGGGAGCAGGTCGCCGGGGGCGAGGTCGCCCGCCTGCACCCGCTCGCTGTAGGGGACCCAGGCCGGCGCCAGCACGGCGTCGTCGCCGGGCAGCAGCACGACCTCGTCGACGGTGACGAGCTTCGCGCGCGGGGCGCGGGCGACGGTCACCGACCAGTGCCACCCCCGGTAACCCGGGAGGTCGGCCACGAAGGCGTGGGTGGCGAGCCGCTCGCCGTCGGCGCGGACACCGAGGTGTTCGCCGACCGCGTCACCACCGGTCTCCACCGCCGCGGCGCGAGCGAGGTCGACGGCGGCGGCGCAGGCGGCGTCGACCCGCGCGGGCTCGAGAGCGGGACGCGGGGTCGTGGGC
>CAXUNA010000177.1:0-5491 GCA_964252095.1 uncultured Jatrophihabitans sp.
GGCCATGGCCGTCCCCTCAACTCGCCGACGGGTGGTCGAGCGGGTGGGATGGCACTCGGCGCAACCTCCGTCGGCGATGCGGGGGGCGGTCGGGGGACGGGCAGCGGCAGGGCGGTCGGACATCGTTGCACCAGGCAGCAGTCGGTGCGAAGCGCGTGGAACCCCGCGTGATCGTGGCCGAACGCTAGCCCGGCACCTTCGCCGCCGACAAGCAATCGCAGACGGGGCATGCCCTTTCGCGCAGGCGGGTCCTGCCACCGCCTACCCTCTCGCCATGGCGCGCTACGGAACGATGTTCGGTCCCGACATCACCTTCCTCGGGGTCGACCGGTGCGACTGGTCCGAGCCCGGCTCGTACGCCGACGCCGACGTCGTGATCCTCGGCGCCCCGTTCGACGGTGGGACCTCGCACCGGCCCGGAACGCGCTTCGGCCCGCAGTACATCCGGCAGACCTGCTACCTCCCGCACGACGGCAGCCGCCCGAGCCTCGCGATGCGGGTCGACGGGCTCAAGGACCTGCGGGTGTACGACGCCGGTGACGTCGAGATGTTCTCCGGCGACGCCGAGCGGTCCGTCCGCGACCTGCAGGAGGCGGTCCACGCCGTGACCCGCAACGGCGCCGTCCCGCTCGTGCTCGGCGGCGACCACACCATCGCCTGGCCCGACGCCGCGGGCGTCGCGCAGCACGTCGGCGAGGGTCGGGTGAGCATGATCCACTTCGACGCGCACGCGGACACCGGCGACATCGAGTTCGGCTCGCTGATCGGGCACGGTCAGCCGATGCGCCGCCTCATCGAGTCCGGTGCCGTCCGCGGCGACCGCTTCCTGCAGATCGGCCTGCGCGGGTACTGGCCGCCGCCGGAGACGCTCGACTGGATGGCGGGCCAGCGGATGCGCTCGTACGAGATGACCGAGGTGGTCCACCGTGGGCTCGACGTCTGCCTCACCGAGGCGTCCGGCATCGCCACCGACGAGTGCGACGGCGTCTTCCTCTCCGTCGACATCGACGTCTGCGACCCGGGGCACGCACCCGGCACCGGGACCCCCGAACCGGGCGGGCTGACCTCGCGCCAGTTGCTCGATGCCGTGCGCCGTCTCGCCTACGAACTGCCGGTCGTGGGCATGGACGTCGTCGAGGTGTCGCCGCCGTACGACCACGCCGAGATCACGTCGTTCCTGGCCAACCGGGTCGTGCTCGAAGCGCTCACCGGGATGGCGCGCCGGCGCCGCGACGCCGCCGACGGCACGACGTGGGACCCGGGTCAGCCGCTGCTCGCCGACCGGCCCGCCGGGCGACCGACGACCACCTGACGTTCACGCGGGGCGGGTAGCGTCCGCGACGTGACCGTCCGCATCGGTGTCCAACTCCAGCCCCAGCACGCCGACTACGTCGCCATCCGCGAGGCCCTCCGCGAGGCGGAGGACATCGGCGTCGACATCGCCTTCAACTGGGACCACTTCTTCCCGCTGTCCGGTGACCCGGACGGCCTGCACTTCGAGTGCTGGACGATGCTCGGCGCCTGGGCGGAGCAGACGTCACGCATCGAGATCGGCGCGCTCGTCACCTGCAACAGCTACCGCAACCCGGAGCTGCTCGCGGACATGGCCCGCACGGTCGACCACATCAGCAACGGCCGGCTGATCCTCGGCATCGGCTCGGGCTGGAAGCAGAAGGACTACGACGAGTACGGCTACGACTTCGGTACCGCCGGCTCGCGCCTGGACGACCTCGGTGACGCCCTGCCGCGGATCGAACGACGGCTGGGCGAGCTGAACCCGCTTCCGACGCGCAGGATCCCCGTCCTCATCGGCGGTGGCGGCGTGAAGAAGACCATCCCGCTCGTGGCCCGCCACGCGACGATCTGGCACATCTTCACCAACCCGGAGGAGTTCGCGGTCAAGGACGCGATCCTGCGTGAGGAGTGCGCCAAGATCGGGCGCGATCCGAACGAGATCGAGCGGTCGGCCGGTGTGCCGGGCGGCATCGCCGAGGCCGAGACCCTCCTCGAAGCCGGCGTCTCGACGTTCACCATCGGGATCGGCGGGCTGGACTACGACCTGTCGCAGGTCCGCGAGTGGGTGCGCTGGCGCGACGCGCTCTGATCAGCTCGGCCGACGGCGCCCCCCGGACGGCCGCGAGTGGCGACCTGCTCCGGTGAGTGGCGGGAAGAACACCGCCACTCACCGGGTGAGGTCGCCACTCGCGTCGGGGGAAGGCCGAGACCGGTCGCTCAGAAGGCCCCGGTGCCGTTCGGGCTGCCGAGACCGGTCGGGCCGTCGTACCCGTCGGAACCGTTGCACAGGTAGGCGGTGGCGCAGGATCCGTTGCTGCCGCCGCTGACGTCGAACAGGTCACCGGAGTTGGCGTAGGCGATCGAGGCCGGCACGCCCGAGGTGTCACCGGACAGGCCGTAGACGCCGCCGATGATCGGGGCCGCGACGCTGGTGCCGCCGTAGACGAACCAGTTCGCCCCTCCGCTGCTGCCGTAGCTGTCGTAGACCGCGACGCCGGTGTCCGGGTCCGCGACCGCGGAGACGTCGGCGACCGTGCGGTTGCCGCAGCCGGAGTCGGTCTGCCAGCTCGGCTTGGCGACGTCGTCCGAGCAGCCGCTGCCGGCGCCGCTCCACGCCGACTCGGTCCGGCGGGAGCCGTCGGAGTCGAGCACGAGGTCGGTGCCGCCGACCGCGGTGACCGTGCTGAACGCCGCGGGTGACTCGACGCCGTAGCCGTCGTCGCCGGAGCTCACGGTGATCGCGACGCCCGGGTGGTCGTAGTAGTGCGCGTAGCTGTTCTCGTCGGAGCTCTCGCTGCCGCCGTAGGAGTTCGAGACGACGTCGGCGCCCAGGCTCACCGCGGTGTCGACGGCGGTGCCGAGGTCGTCGAACGACGTGGAGTCCGCGCCGACGTAGATGATGGAGCAGCTCGGGCAGATCGCCGACACCATCTCGAGGTCGAGCGTCTCCTCCGAACCCCAGCCGGTGTCGCCCGCGGGCAGGGTGCTGCTGCCGTCCTGGCCGTACTGCGTGAGGTCGGCGGTGCCGAGGCCGAACTGGCTGCGGTAGGCGGCGAGGTCGGCCGCGGCGTCCGGGCTCGCGTAGGCGTCGACGATCGCCACGGTCGCGCTGCCGGTGGCGCCGGCGAGGCCGTAGGCGGTCTGCAGCTGGTCGGGGGAGTAGCCGCTCTGGTAGCTCGTCGTCGCGAGCGGGGTCGCGCCGTTCGTGCCGGTCACGACGTGCGCGTTGCACGCGGCGTGGTCGGGCGCGGCCACCGAGCACACGCGCTTCTGCGAGTGCGGCGTGACGAGCACGTGCGCTGCGCCGCCGGGACGGCGGGGGTCGCAGGGGCGGCCGAGGCGGGGGTGCTGAACGAGACGGCGGCGGCGGCGAGCGCCGCCACGCCGGCGGCCACGGTCAGCAGCCGTGGACGACGGGACTTCCGCACTGCTCCGGACACGGGGGTTCCTCTCGGGAGAGGTGCCGGCCAGGCGCGCCAGCAAGTCGGACATTCATCCGGAACCGAACAAATGGTGTGATGGACTGATCCTGGAGCAGACCGGCCCCCGAGGGGGTGACGAGGCGTTCCGGATCGGATGCGGTCTTCGTGCGGGTCCGGTCAGGGCGGGCAGGGGCGCGCGGCGCCAGCAGCGTCGTGACTCGATCGTGACCCCTCGCTGTCAACCTCGCGGCGGCGTGACGCGACTTCCGTGCGTGACCGTCCCGATCGAGAGGATGCGTGGGTCGATGGCCGACGCCGACCCTGTCGCGTCGACGCTCCCCGCGAGTGTCGACGTGCAGGCCCTGTACGGCCGCCACTGGCGGACCCTCGTCCGCATGGCGGTGCTGCTCGTCGACGACCTCCCCACCGCCGAGGACGTCGTGCAGGAGGCGTTCATCGCCCTGCACAACCGGTCCTCGTCGTTGCGGGATCCGGAGGCGGCGCTGGGTTATCTGCGCGCCGCGGTCGTCAACCGGTCACGCTCGACCATCCGGCGCCGCCAGGTCAGCCGCAAGCACCTGCACCTCATCGAGCCCGAACCCGCGCCCGGCGCGGACCGGCACCTCGAGCTCGCCGAGGACCAGAAGGCGGCGCTCGCAGCCGTCCGGAAGCTGCCGCGGCGGCAACAGGAGGTGCTCGTGCTCCGGTACTGGTCCGAGCTCAGCGAAGCCGAGATCGCCGCCGCGCTCGGCGTCTCGGCCGGCACCGTCAAGACCTCGGCGAGCCGGGCGATGGCGAGTCTGCGCACCACGTTGGGAGGAACCCGATGATCGACGAGGACCACACCGACGCCGACCTCGAAGCGTTGTTGCGCTCGACGTTCGCGTCCGAGGCGCGCCAGCAGGTCCCGGACAACCGGGCGGTGCCGCCCTTCCCCGAGACCACCCGGGTCGCGACCGTCCACCCGATCCGCCGGCGTTGGGTCGGGCTGTCGGTCGTCGCGGCCGCGCTGGTCGCGGTCGCGATCGGTGCCACCGTGCTCGTCTCCGAGACCATGGACTCCGAGCGCACGCCGATCCCACCTGCCACCACCGGCGCTCCGACCCCCACGGTCTCGACGTCCGTGACGGCACCGCCGACCACCAGCCCCACCTCGACGCCGTCGAGCGCCACCTCGACCGCCCCGCCACCGGCCGCGACCAAGCAGATCACCGTGCTGGGCATCGAGCTCACCGTTCCGACGACGTGGAACGCGATCCCCGGCGGTGAGTCGGTCCCGAACCCGACCACCTGCCTCACCACCGGCAGCGCGGTGGAGCGCACCGGGATGTGGGAGACCAACTGCGAGCTGAACGTCGACGTCGGCGGAGGGATCTTCCACGATGCCGACCCGGACTCGGCCGACTTCACGCCCGACGGCGGGATCTGCGGGACCGACGGGCGCACCGCGAACCAGACCGTGACCACGTCGGAGGACCAGGTCGTCGTCGACGGCCAGACGGCGGAGCACCGCGTGTTCACGGGTTCCTGTGTCGAGCACCCGATCCAGCAGTGGACGGTCGTGACCTCGCCCGTGGTCGAGTTCACCCGGATGCGGGGTGACCCCGCAGGTGATGCGCAGGCGCTGGCCGTGGTCCGGTCGGCGCGGCTGCCCGGCCCGCGATCGGCGCGTCGCGTCTTCGACCGGGGTTACATCACCGGCGTCTCGGGGGCGACGGTCTCCCTGGACCGGATCACGGTGATGGCCGAACGGCCCGTGGTGAACAACAACCCGGCGACGTACGACTACCCGGTCGCCGGCACCGCGACGATCGAGTACGTCGGCGGGATGTCCGGCACGGTCGCCCTGACGCTGGACCAGCTGCGCGCGCTCGCGGCGGGACAGACCGTGCCGGGAGTTCCGGCGCTGGACTCGCTGGTCGCCCAGCTCGACACGGACGGGACGGCGGTCACCCGGCTGAACCTGTACCCGCGGTCGTCCTGACCGTTGCCGGGCGCCGGGGCCCGGCCGCCGGCCGGCGGGGGGGGCGCCCCGCCCCCCCGGGGGCCCCGGG
>CAXUNA010000177.1:5501-7749 GCA_964252095.1 uncultured Jatrophihabitans sp.
GGCGGCCGCGGGGCGCCGGCCGCCTGCCCCGCCCCCCCCCCCGGCGGGGTTCAGCTCACGGCAGCGGATGCAGCAGGTCGTCGGCGTCGACGATCGTGTAGGCGTAGCCCTGCTCGGCGAGGAAGCGCTGCCGGTGGGCGGCGTACTCGGAGTCGAGGGTGTCGCGGGCGACGACGCTGTAGAAGTGCGCCTGCCGCTTGTCGGCCTTGGGGCGCAGGATCCGCCCGAGCCGCTGCGCCTCCTCCTGCCGGGAGCCGAAGGTGCCGGAGATCTGGACGGCCACCGCCGCCTCGGGCAGGTCGATGGAGAAGTTCGCGACCTTGCTGACCACGAGCACCCGGCTCTTGCCCTCGCGGAACTCCTGGTAGAGCCGTTCGCGCTCCTTGTTCGGCGTGGAGCCCTGGATGATCGCGGCACCGTCGAGCGCGGCCGAGGCGTCGTCGAGCTGGTCGAGGTAGGCCCCGATGACGAGCACCTGGTCGTCCGGGTGGTTGTCGACGATCTGCTTGATGACCGGCAGCTTGGTGTGGGCGGTGGCGGCCAGCCGGTACTTCTCGTCGGGCTCGGCGGTGGCGTAGGCCATCCGCTCGGCGTCGGTGAGGGTCACCCGCACCTCGGTGCAGTCGGCCGGGGCGATCCACCCCTGGTTCTCGACGTCCTTCCACGGTGCGTCGAACCGCTTGGGGCCGATGAGCGAGAAGACGTCGCCCTCGCGGCCGTCCTCCCGGATGAGCGTGGCGGTGAGACCGAGCCGGCGCCGGGACTGCAGGTCGGCGGTGAGCCGGAAGATCGGCGCGGGGAGCAGGTGCACCTCGTCGTAGATGATCAGACCCCAGTCCCGGGCGTCGAACAGCTCGAGGTGGCGGTACTCGCCCTTCCGGCGGGTGGTCATCACCTGGTACGTCGCGATGGTGACCGGCCGGATCTCCTTCTTTTCCCCGGAGTACTCGCCGATCTCCTCCTCCGTGAGCGAGGTGCGCGCGATCAGCTCGCGCTTCCACTGCCGGCCGGAGACGGTGTTGGTGACGAGGATCAGCGTGGTGGCCTTGGCCTGCGCCATGGCCGCGGCGCCGACGAGGGTCTTGCCCGCGCCGCACGGCAGCACGACGACGCCGGACCCGCCCGCCCAGAACGAATCGGTCGCCTGCTGCTGGTAGTCGCGCAGCACCCAGCCGTCCTGGTCGAGGTCGATCGGGTGGGCCTCGCCGTCGACGTAGCCCGCGAGGTCCTCGGCGGGCCAGCCGATCTTGAGCAGTGTCTGCTTGAGCCGGCCGCGCTCGGACGGGTGCACGAGCACGGTGTCGGCGTCGATCCGGTCGCCCAGCAGCGGCTGGACCTTCTTCTGCCGCAGCACCTCCTCGAGCACCGCGCGGTCGAGCGCGACGAGCACGAGGCCGTGGACCGGGTGCTTGGACAGCTGCAGCCGGCCGTAGCGATCCATGGTGTCGGCGACGTCGACCAGCAGTGCGTGCGGGACGGCGTACCGCGACCAGCGGACCAGGGCGTCGACGACCTGTTCGGCGTCGTGCCCCGCGGCCCGCGCGTTCCAGAGCCCCAGCGGCGTCAGCCGGTAGGTGTGCACGTGTTCGGGGGAGCGCTCCAGCTCGGCGAACGGCGCGATCGAGGCGCGTGCGGCGGAGGCGTCGGGGTGGTCGACCTCGAGCAGGAGGGTCTTGTCCGACTGGACGATGAGCGGGCCGTCAGGCATCCCACCATTGTGCCGGGCACCTCCGACAGTTCCCGTGCCGTTGCGCGGTGAGCGGATCCCGGAAGAGCGACGCCCGTCACCCCGGGCGCTCCACCACCCCCGGTTCACAGCCGCGCCGGGTTGGATCCGACCTCGTGACGACGCCCGCGACCCGCGCCGCCGACCCGTCCGCCGCCGACCGGTCACGCCCGCCGACCGTGGCCAAGGTCTTCCGGTGGGTCGCGGTCGTCGAGGCGCTGTCCTGGCTGGCCCTCATCGTCGCGACGTTGATCAAGTACACGACCGACCCGCAGATGACCGGTGGTGTGCAGGTGCTCGGCCCGGTGCACGGTGGGCTGTTCACCGTCTACGTCGTGCTGGCGCTCGTGGTGGCCTGGAAGTCGGGGTGGGGCCTGAAGACCCTGCTGGTCGTCCTCGTCGACTCGGTGGTCCCGACCGGCGGCTTCCTCGTCGCCCGCCGCGCCGACCTGCGCTGAGCTACATCGTCGCCGGGACGGCGGTGAGCCGTCGCCGGGCCAGGGCCGCGCGGCCCCCCGCCGG
>CAXUNA010000178.1:0-7741 GCA_964252095.1 uncultured Jatrophihabitans sp.
CCCGCGGCGGCCAGTCGGCGCCCGACCAGGAACGAGCTCGCCCCGAACCGGTCGACCACGCGGATCTTGCGCTCGATCCACCGGTCGTTGTCGGGCGCCGACTGGCCGCCGCGGGTCGCGCGCTCGACGCCGACGCCGGGGTCGACCCCGCGCAGTACGCCGCCCACGGCGGTTGCTTCCCGGTCCGGATCGCCGGCGTCGGGCCGGTCGGCACCGTCACCGTCTCCGGGCTGCCGCAGGCCGACGACCACGCCCTGGTGGTCGAGGCGCTGCGCGCCCATCTCGCCGCCGCGTAGGCACTGCCGCGCGGGTCGTAGCGGATCGGACGACGCGTCAAAGCCCCCGTTGGCCGAAGCTTCGGTCGAAACGGACTTCTGGACCGTTGTCCTCCGGTGCCGGGCTCTCCTACGTTCAGCCGACCGGACCACGTGGGCTCGCCGCGTGGTCGACCTGGACGAAGGTCGGGCTCGATGAGGCGCACGAGGGCATTGGCCGCCGTGGTGGCCCTGGCTGCCGGCGTGGTCGTGGCGATCGTCGGACCGACCGCACCGGTCGCCGGGGCGGCGGGTTCGCCGTGCGGCGCGACGGTGAACCCGATCGTCTGCGAGAACCAGCAACCCGGCACCCCGCCCTCGGTGTGGGACATCGACGGCGCCGGTGACGACGACATCCAGGGGTTCAGCACCGACGTCAGCGTCAACGTCGGGTCCCCGGTCTCGTTCAAGATCAACACCACGGCGCGGGCCTACACCATCGACATCTACCGGCTCGGCTACTACCAGGGCAACGGCGCCCGCAAGATCGGGTCGGTCACGCCGAGCGCCCCGCTGCCGCAGTCCCAGCCCACGTGTCTGTCCGACGCGTCGACCCAGCTGGTCGACTGCGGGAACTGGGCGGTGTCGGCCAGCTGGAACGTCCCGTCGACCGCGGTGTCGGGCGTGTACCTCGCCAAGCTGACCCGGCCGGACAACGGCGACACCAGCCAGATCACCTTCATCGTGCGCAACGACGCCAGCACCTCCGACATCGTGTACCAGACCTCCGACCCCACGTGGGAGGCCTACAACGTCTGGGGCGGCAACGACTTCTACACGGGCAACCAGGCGCTGACGAACTCGCAGGCCCGGGCGTTCAAGGTCAGCTACAACCGGCCGTACGCCACGCGCGGTTCGTCCGGGGGACGCGACTTCCTGTTCTCGAACGAATACCCGACGTTGCGGTTCCTCGAACGCAACGGCTACGACATGAGCTACATCGCCGGGGTCGACACCGACCGCGCCGGCGCCCTGCTGCGCAACCACAAGGTGTTCTTCTCCGTCGGCCACGACGAGTACTGGTCCCAGGCCCAGCGCACCAACGTCGAGGCGGCGCGGGACGCCGGCGTCAACCTGGTGTTCCTCTCCGGGAACGAGGTCTACTGGCGCACCCGGTACGAGCCCAGCATCGACGGCAGCAACACGCCGTACCGCACGCTGGTCAGCTACAAGGAGACCTGGGACGACGCGCCCACGGACCCGGTCGCGCCGAGTTCCACCAGTACGTTCCGGGATCCCCGCTTCGCGACCGGCGTGAACGGCGGCAATCCCGAGAACGGCCTGACCGGCACCCTCTACCAGTCGAACAACACCGATCTCCCGATCCAGGTGTCGGGCGCGGAGGGCAAGTACCGCCTCTGGCGGGGCACGTCGCTGGGCTCGGTCGCCGACACCGCCGTGACCGCCCTGGCACCGCACACCGTGGGGTACGAGTCCGACGAGGACCTCGACAACGGCTTCCGCCCCGCGGGTCTGATCGACCTGTCGACGACGGTCGGGTCGACCCCGCAGTACCTGCAGGACTTCGGCTCGGTGACCAAGCCGGGCACCACCACCCACCACCTGACGTTGTACCGCGCGGCGAGCGGGGCCCTGGTGTTCGGCGCCGGGACGGTGCAGTGGGGGTGGGGGCTCGACCAGTACCACGACGGCGCGAACCCGGCACCGGCCGACAGTCGGATGCAGCAGGCGACGGTCAACCTGCTCGCCGACATGACGGTGCAACCCGCGACGTTGATGACCGGTCTGGTGGCCGCGAGCGCCTCGACCGACACCACCGGGCCGACCGTCACCGTCACGTCGCCCGCCGGTGGAACCGCGCTCGCGCAGGGCGCCGCGATCACGGTGACCGGCACGGCCACCGACACCGGCGGCGGTCGGGTCGCGGGTGTCGAGGTGTCGACCGACGCCGGGGTGAGCTGGCACCCGGCGACCGGGACCACCTCGTGGAGCTACTCCGGCTTCGTGCGCGGCATCGGCACCGGGACGATCCTCGCCCGCGCCACGGACGACAGCGCGAACACCGGTGCCGTCGCGACGCCCGCCGGCACCAGTTCGTGCCCCTGCACCCTGTTCGGAGCCCAGACCCCGGTCGCCGCCACCGACGTCGACGGCGGGGACTCCGGAGGCGCCGAAGTCGGAACCCGTTTCACCGCCGACCGTTCCGGCTACGTGACCGGTATCCGGTTCTACAAGGCGACCGCGAACACCGGCACCCACACCGGCACGTTGTGGGCGCCCGACGGCTCCGTCCTGGCCAGTGGCGACTTCACCGGCGAGACGGCCAGCGGGTGGCAGACGCTGACCTTCGCGCAGAACGTCGCGGTCACGGCCGGCACGGTCTACACCGTCAGCTACTTCGCGCCGTCCGGCCACTACTCCGCGACCGGGTCCTTCTTCTACTACAGGGACTTCTCGGCGGCACCGTTGCATGCGGCACCGTTCTCACCGGCCGACCCGAACGCCGTCGCGAGTGTCTACGCCGGTCGTCACCAGTTCCCGACCTCGACCTACAAGAGCATGCCGAACTACTGGGTCGACCCGGTGTTCTCCTTGACGAGCACGACCCCGCCGGCGGTGACGTCGGTGAGTCCGCGCAACGGCGCGACGGGGGTCACGGCGAACAGCTCACCGGTCACGGTGACGTTCGGCGCCGACGTCGCGCCCGGGCAGCTGTCGGTGACGGTGAGCAGCGGCAGCGGCCAGGTCGCCGGCACGGTCGGCTACGACGCCCCGTCGCGCACCGCGACCTTCACCCCGTCGCAGCCGTGGCTCGCCGCCACCACCTACACCGTCTCGATCTCCGCCACGGGCACTAACGGGGTGGGGATGGCGGCCCCGGTCACCACGACGTTCGCCACCACGGTGACCGACGGTCGGTGCCCGTGCACCCTCGTCGACACCTCGACGTCGGTGCCGACCACGGCGAGCGTCAGCGAGACCCGCTCGGTGGAGGTCGGGGTCAAGTTCACGGCGGACACCGACGGCGTGGTGCTCGGCGTGCAGTTCTACAAGGGCCCGCAGAACATCGGCACGCACGTCGGATCGGTGTGGGCCCCGGACGGCACACTGTTGGCGTCTGCAACGTTCGCCAACGAGAGTGCGCAGGGCTGGCAGTACGTCGCGTTCTCGTCGCCGGTGCCGGTGACGGCAGGGACGACGTACACCGCGAGCTACCGCGCGAGTGCGGGGCGCTACGCCGCGACGTCCAACGTGCACACCGTGCCGCGCGACCGGTTCCCCCTGCACGTCCCGACCAACGGCGCCGTCTACACCTACGGCACCGGCGCGCCCACCACGACGTCGACCGCGGACTACGGCGTCGACGTGCTGTTCACCGTGCCGTCCTCGGTGGTCCCGACACCGGTCGCGTCCACGCCGACGCCGTCGGCGACCGGCGTCTCGACGACCTCCTCGGTCGTCGCCACCTACAACACGAGCGTCACGGCCGGCAGCCCGACGTTCACCGTCACCGACGCCGGCGGCGGGGTCGTGGCCGGGACCACCTCGGTCGACGCCGTGCAACGCAGCGTCACCTTCACGCCCTCGACGGTCCTCGCGCAGGGAACGGTCTACACCGTGTCGCTCTCCGGCGGACTGAGCCTCGGCGGGGTCGGCCAGGCCTCGGCGCTGACGTGGTCGTTCACCACCGCGGGGGCCGGTCCGAGCGTCGCCGGCCCCGCGGCCGGAACCGGTCTGTTCGCGCCGGTCGCCGCGCCCGCCACCGCGGACTCCGGCGACGCGACCGCCGTGAGTGTCGGGGTCAAGTTCACGGCGAACGCGGCCGGTTCGGTGACCGGCGTGCGCTTCTACAAGGCCGCGGCCAACACCGGGACCCACACCGTCTCGCTGTGGGCGACCGCGGCGGGCACCCGGCTCGCCACGGCCACGGCGACCGCCGAGACGGCGAGCGGCTGGCAGACCGTCGCGTTCGCCTCGCCGGTCGCGCTCACACCCGGGACCACCTACACCGTCTCGTACTACGCGCCGAGGGGTCACTACTCGTCGACCTCGGGGTACTTCGCGGCTCCGGTCACCCGCGGTCCGCTCACGGCCCCGGTGGGTGCGGGTGTGTACGTCTACCGCACCGACGGTCTCCCGGTCACCGCGTACCAGAACGCGAACTACTGGGTGGATCCGCTGTTCCTGTTGGCGAATCCGCCGGCACCCACGGTCACGGCGCGCAGCCCGTTGCCCGGCGCCACCAGCGTCGCGACGTCCGCCGCGATCACCGCGACGTTCTCCGACGACCTCACGCCGTCGTCGGTGTCCGCGAGCGTGACCTCGACGGTCGGCTCCGGCAGCGCCACCCCCGTCACGGTGTCGACCGGTTACGACGCGCCCACGAAGACCGTCACGATCACACCGACCGGTCCGTTGCCGCGCGGTGCGACCGTGACGGTGTCGGTGAGCGCGACGGGCACCAACGGCGGCGCGATGTCCTCGCCCGACACGTGGTCCTTCGTGACGGCACAACCGTCGCCGACACCGGGCGTGTGCCCCTGCTCGTTGTGGGACGACGCCGCCACTCCCGCGTCGATCACCTCGACCGACACCCGGGCCGTCGAGCTCGGCGTGCAGTTCAAGGCCGACGTGGCGGGAACCGTGAGCGGCGTGCGCTTCTACAAGGGCCCGAAGAACACGGGCACGCACACCGTGTACCTCACGACGACCACCGGCACGCGCCTCGCCACGGCCACCGCCACGGCCGAGAGCAGCACCGGGTGGCAGACCGTGACGTTCGCGCAACCGGTGACGATCGCCGCCAACACCCTCTATCTCGTCAGCTATTTCGCCCCCGTCGGCGGGTACAGCGTGAACGCCGGACAGTTCCAGACCACCGGCCTCGACGTCGCACCGCTGCACGTGGTCGCGCGCGGACCGTCGCGCTACGTGTACCGCGCCGCGGGCGACACCACCGTGCCGACGGCGACGTCCGACGCCAACTACTGGGTCAGCCCGGTTTTCTCGCCGAACGGATGACGACACGGCGCGCGACAGCGTGTCTGATGGTCCCGGCCCGTTCCGTACCTGCACGTCGGACGGCCCCGAGCGCCATTTCCCTCGATCCTTCCGGAGGTTCGTCGCATGACCATGTCCGTTGCCGTCGTCGGTGCGGGGTACTGGGGTCCCAACCTCGCCCGCAACTTCCGCGCCGATCCGGGGTGGGACCTCGTCGCCGTCTGCGACCTCGACGCCGACCGCGCGCGCTCGGTGATCGGTGCGCGGAGCACCGTCGAGGTGGAGACGTCGCTCGCGCGCCTGCTCGCGCGTGACGACCTCGACGCGGTCGCGGTCGCCACGCCGGCCCGGACGCACGCGGCGGTCGCGTCCGCCGCGATAGCGGCCGGCAAGCACGTGCTGGTCGAGAAACCCTTGGCGGACGGGCGGATCGCCGCCCAACAGTTGGTGGACGCGGCCGACGCCGCCGGTGTGACGCTGATGATCGACCACACCTTCTGCTACACCCCGGTGGTCACGGCCATCGAGGAGATGATCGGTGACGGCACGCTCGGCGACGTCCTGTTCATCGACTCGGTCCGCATCAACCTCGGGTTGGTGCAGCCGGACGTCGACGTGTTCTGGGACCTCGCCCCGCACGACCTCTCGATCCTCGACACGGTGCTGCCCGGTGGCCTGCGGCCCCTGGCGGTCTCCGCGCGCGGGTCCGACCCGCTCGGCACCGGCAAGGCCTGCGTCGGGTACCTCGCGATGGACCTGCCGGGTGGCGCGAGCGCGAACGTGCACGTCAACTGGCTCAGCCCGACGAAGGTCCGGCAGATGATCATCGGGGGCACGCGTCGGACCGTGGTCTGGGACGACCTCTCGCCGACCCAGCGGTTGTCGGTCTACGACCGCGGTGTCGACCTGGTCGGGATCACCGACGACCGCCGGGCCCGGACCGCTGCCGCGGTGTCCTACCGGCTCGGCGACATGCACGCACCGGCGCTGCCGGAGAAGGAGGCGCTGCGCGGCGTCACGGCCGAGTTCCACGCGGCCATCACGGCGCGCCGGCCGCCGAAGACCGACGGCTGGGCCGCCCTGCGGGTCATCGAGGTCCTCGAGGCCGCCGACCGCAGCCAGCACCGGCAGGGGCTCGCCGTCGACGTCGCTCTCCCCGCGTTCGCCGCGGAGGCCGGCCGATGAGCCGGCTGGCGGGTGCGGCCGTCCTGGTCACCGGAGGTGCCGGGACGATCGGGTCGACGCTGGTGGACCAGTTGCTCGAGGCGGGCGTGGCACACGTCGACGTCCTCGACAACCTCGTGCGCGGGCGGGAGGCCAACCTCGCCGCGGCGTTCACCTCCGGCCGCGTCGAGCTCGTGAAGGGCGACCTGCGCGACCGCGACACCGTCCACGACCTCACCCGCGGCAAGGACCTCGTGTTCCACCAGGCCGCGCTGCGCATCACCCAGTGCGCGGAGGAGCCACGGCTCGCGCTCGAGGTGCTCGTCGACGGCACGTTCACCGTGATGGAGGCGGCGGCCGAGCACGGCGTCGACAAGCTGGTGGCGGCGTCGTCGGCGTCGATGTACGGGCTCGCCGAGACGTTCCCGACGTCCGAGAGCCACCACCACCACGCGAACGACACCTTCTACGGCGCCGCGAAGTCCTTCAACCAGAACATGGCGCGGGCGTTCCGCGCGATGTACGGCCTCGACTACGTCTACCTCGCGCCGTTCAACGTCTACGGGCCGCGCATGGACGTGTACGGCGTCTACACCGAGGTGCTGGTCCGCTGGATGGAACGGATCGACGCGGGCCTGCCGCCGCTGATCTTCGGCGACGGCGCGCAGACGATGGACTTCGTCAACACCGTCGACATCGCGCGGGCCAACGTCCTCGCGGCCGCGAGCGACGTCGTCGAGGGCGCCTACAACGTCGCGAGCGGCACCGAGACCAGCCTGCTCGACCTCGCGAAAGCCCTGTTGCGGGCGATGGATTCCAGCCTCGACGTCGAGTTCGGGCCGGAGCGGGCGGTCAACGGCGTCACCCGTCGGCTCGCCGATGTCAGCGCCGCCGAGCGCGATCTCGGCTTCCGGGCGCGGATCGGGCTCGACGAGGGTCTGCGGGACCTCGTCGCCTGGTGGCGCTCCGAGCAGCAGGAGGCGTCGTGAGCTCCACCGACCGCATCGACGTGATGCGACCCTGGTTCGACGACGACGAGGTCGCCGCCGTGGTCGAGACGCTCCGTTCCGGCTGGGTCGCGCAGGGGCCCCGGGTCGCGGAGTTCGAGCGCCGCTTCGCGGAGGCGGTCGGCGCCCGGTACGCGGTCGCGGTCTCCAGCTGCACCGCGGGCCTGCACCTCGCGCTCGTCGCGGCCGGGATCGGGGCGGGCGACGAGGTCGTCGTGCCGTCGTTCTCGTTCATCGCCACGGCCAACGCCGTGGTGTACGTCGGCGGCCGTCCGGTGTTCGCCGACGTCGACC
>CAXUNA010000179.1:0-7156 GCA_964252095.1 uncultured Jatrophihabitans sp.
GTCTTGCCGGACCACCGGTCACGGGCGCGTCTGGAACACTGGCGGGCGTGTTGCGGTGGATGACGGCAGGGGAGTCGCACGGCCCGGCGTTGGTGGCCCTCGTGGACGGGCTGCCCGCGGGCGTCGCGGTCACCACCACCGACGTCGCCGACGCCCTCGCGCGGCGCCGGCTGGGCTACGGCCGCGGGGCCCGCATGAAGTTCGAGCAGGACGTCGTCGAGCTCACCGGCGGGGTGCGGCACGGGCTCACCATGGGCGGTCCGGTGGCGATCCGGATCGACAACACCGAGTGGCCGAAGTGGACCACGGTGATGAGCGCCGACCCCGTCGACCCCGAGATCCTGGCCGAGCAGGCGCGCAACGCGCCGCTCACCCGCCCGCGCCCCGGCCACGACGCCCGACCGGTCCTCGAACGGGCCAGCGCCCGCGAGACCGCCGCGCGGGTCGCCGCGGCGACGGTGGCCCGCAACTTCCTCGCGCAGGTCTTCGGGGTCGAGGTGCTCTCGCACGTGGTGTCGATCGGCTCGGTGGCCGTGCCGCGCGGGACCGTGCCCGCGGCGGGGGGCCTGCCGGCCGTCGACGCGTCACCGGTGAGGTGCGCCGATCCCGCCACCTCCGACGCCATGGTCGCGGAGATCGACGAGGCCCGGAAGGCGGGCGACACGCTCGGCGGCGTCGTCGAGGTCGTCGTCCACGGTCTGCCGCCCGGCCTCGGGTCCCACGTGCACGGTGACCGTCGGCTCGACGCCCGGCTCGCCGGCGCCCTCATGGGGATCCAGGCCATCAAGGGCGTCGAGGTGGGCGACGGTTTCGAACTCGCCCGGATCCGCGGCTCCGAGGCGCAGGACGAGATGGAGCCGGTGCCCGGCGGCGTCCGGCGCCGCTCGGGGCGCTCCGGCGGCACCGAGGGCGGCATGACGACCGGTGAGACGCTGCGGGTCAGCGCCGCCATGAAGCCGATCTCGACCATCCCGCGGGCGTTGCGGACCGTCGACACCGCCACCGGCGAGACCGCGGTGGCGATCAACCAGCGCTCCGATGTCTGCGCGGTGCCGGCGGCCGGCGTGGTGGCCGAGGCGATGGTGGCGCTGGTGCTCGCCGAGGCGGCGCTGGAGAAGTTCGGTGGCGACAGCGTCGACGAGACCCGCCGCAACCTGCAGTCCTATCTCAAGCGGCTGGCCGACCGCGGCCTCGCCGTCTCGCCGTGACCCATCCGGTCGTCGTGCTGGTCGGCATGCCCGGCGCCGGGAAGTCGTCGGTCGGCCGCGCGCTCGCCTCACGGCTGCGGGTCCCGTTCCGCGACAGCGACGACATCGTCGTCGCCGACACGGGTCGCTCCGTCGCGGAGCTGTTCGCGGAGTCGGAACAGACCTTCCGGTCGGCGGAGGAGGCGGCCGTGGTGGGCGCGCTCGACTCCTTCGACGGCGTCCTCGCGCTCGGCGGTGGCGCGTTGCTCAGTGCAACGGTGCGGGCGGCGTTGACCCGCTCCCACGCGCCGGTCGTCCTGCTGCGAGCGGGTCTCGACACCCTCGCGGCGCGGGTCGGCACCGGCGCGAGCCGGCCGCTGCTGGCGGCCGATCCCGTCGCCCGGCTGACGACGCTCGCCGACGAGCGCAGCGCGCTCTACGCGGCCGCGGCCGACACCACCGTCGACACCGACGGCCGCGGCGTCGCGGCCGTCGCCGAACTGGTGCTGGCTGCAACAGTGTCGCAGCCGGCCACGGAGGTCCGTTCGTGAGCGATTCCCCCACCCGCATCACGGTTTCGGGTGCCACCCCCTACGACGTCGTGGTGGGGACCGGGCTGCTCGATGAGCTGCCCTCCCTGCTCGAGGGGGCCGCCCGGGTCGCGATCGTCCACCCGCCGACGCTGCGGGCCACCGCCGATGCCGTCCGGCAGGATCTCGAGGGCCGGTTCGAGGTGCACATCATCGAGGTGCCGGACGGCGAGGACCAGAAGACCGTCCCCGTCGCCTCGTACTGCTGGGACGTGCTCGGCCAGGTCGGCTACACCCGTTCCGACGTCGTGGTCGGGCTCGGCGGCGGCGCCACCACCGACCTCGCCGGCTGGGTCGCGGCCGGCTGGCTGCGCGGCGTGCGGGTGGTGCAGGTGCCGACGACGCTCGCCGGCATGGTCGACGCCGCGGTGGGCGGCAAGACCGGTGTCAACACCGAGCGCGGCAAGAACCTGGTCGGCGCGTTCCACCCGCCGGTCGGCGTGCTGTGCGACCTGTCCACCCTCGCCACGGTCAACGTCAACGACTACGTCACCGGTCTCGCCGAGGTCGTGAAGTGCGGCTTCATCGCCGATCCCGCGATCCTCGACGTCGTCGAGGCCGATCCGGACACCGTCGCGCGTCCCGGCAACCCCTTCGAACGGGAGCTGATCGAGCGTTCCGTGCGGGTCAAGGCCGAGGTGGTCGGCGAGGACCTGCGGGACCTCGGCCGGCGCGAGATCCTCAACTACGGCCACACCCTCGGCCACGCGATCGAGAAGGCGGAGCGCTACCGCTGGCGCCACGGCGCGGCTGTCTCGGTGGGGCTGGTCTACGCCGCGGCGCTGGGCCGCATCCTCGGCCGGCTCGACGACGCCACCGCCGACCGGCACCGCACCGTCCTCGACTCCCTCGGCCTACCGGTGCACTATGCAGCGGACGCGTTCGGGGCCCTGCTGGAGAACATGAAGATCGACAAGAAGGCCCGTGGGAACCGGCTGCGGTTCGTCGTCCTCGACGGACTCGCCCGGCCGGTCACCGTGGACGGCCCCGACCCGTCGTTGCTCGCGGCGGCCTACAGCGAGGTGGCACTGTGACCGGAACCCCGACCAATCCTGCGGTTCGTGTCCTCAACGGCGCGAACCTCGGCCGGCTCGGCAGCCGCGAACCCGAGGTCTACGGCTCGACCACGCACGCCGAGCTCGCCGCGCTGTGCGTCGCCGCCGGCCGCGAGATGGAGCTCGATGTCACGGTCGACCAGACCGACGACGAGGGTCAGCTCCTGCGCTGGCTGCACGAGGCGGCCGACAGCCGCACGCCGGTCGTGCTCAACCCCGGCGGCTGGTCGCACACCTCGGTGGTGCTGCGCGACGCCTGCGCCGACCTCACCTCACGCGGGGTCCCGCTGGTCGAGGTGCACATCAGCAACGTCCACGCCCGCGAGGAGTTCCGGCACCGGTCGCTGGTCTCCGGCGTCGCGAGCGGCGTCCTGGTCGGGCTCGGTGTGCAGGGCTACGTGCTGGCGCTGTCCTGGCTCGCCGGCGAGCTCGACGACCTCGCCTGACGGGTCGTCGGCCGGTCAGCTGCCGAACGTCGCGGGCTTGGTCTTGCTGTAGAGCCAGTTCTGGAAGAACGCCGTCAGGTCGGTCCCGCTGATCTTCGTCGCGAGCGCGACGAACTGGGCGGTGGTGGCGTTGGCGTAGCGGTGCTGATCGGTCCAGGCCCGCAGCAGCTTGAAGAACTTGGCGTCGCCGATCTTGTGCTGCAGCACGGCGAGCGTCATCCCGCCGCGTTCGTAGACGGCGCCGGAGAACATCTCGTCGCGTCCCGGTGCGGCGATGGCCTGGTCCCAGAAGGAGTTGCTCGCGGGGATCGCCGTCCAGTCCGCCTTGAAGCTGAGGTAGGCGCTGCCCTCGCCCCGGTGCTGCGCCCACAGCTGCGCGGCGTAGGTCGCGAAGCCCTCGTTGAGCCAGATGTCGTCCCAGGTCGCGACCGACACCGAGTCGCCGAACCACTGGTGGGCGAGCTCGTGCGAGATCGTCCCCTCGTCCGGGGCGAACCCGTAGAGCGGGCGGGTCTGCGTCTCGAGGGAGAACCCGACGTCCGGGACGTTGTCGACGATCGCGCCGGTGGAGCTGAACGCGTACGGGCCGAACTCCTTGCTCCAGTAGTCGGTGACGGCGCCGCTGACGCCGAAGACGTCCTGCTCGTCGACGTCGTGGGCGAGCGCCGGGTCGTACGCCACGGTCTCGGAGATGCCGCCGGGCGTGGTGCCGTTCTGGACGAGGAACTTGCCGATGTCGACGGTGAGCAGGTAGGTCGCGGTGGGCGAGGTGTCGTCCCAGACGAAGGTCGACTTCCCGCTCTTCGTGGTGGTCGAGATCAGATCGCCGTTGCCGATCACGGTCGTGCCCTGCGGGACGGTCGTCCGGACGGTGAAGGTGGCCTTGTCCGACGGGTGGTCGTTCGACGGGAACCAGGTGTGCGCCGCGTTGGGCTCGTCACCGACGAACGCCCCGTCCGGCGTGTACTGCCAGCCGTAGTCGGCGCCGAACACGATCGGCGACCCGGTGATCGTCTTCGGCACACCGGCGTACGTGACGCTGGTCGTGAACGCTGCACCGCGCAACAGTCCGGTGCGGGGCGAGACGAGCAGCTCCTCGCCGCTCTGGGCGAACGTGGCCGGCGAGCCGTTGACCGAGACGGCCGAGACCTTCATCCCGGACAGGTCGAGGTCGAAGCGCGAGAGGTACTGGGTCGCGACCGCGGTGATGACGGTCGTCCCGACCAGCTTGTGGGTCGTCGGCGTGTAGCCGAGCGTGAGGTCGTAGTGCCCGACGTCGTAGCCGCCGTTGCCGAGCTGCGGGAAGTACGGGTCACCGAGCCCGGCCGCACCGGGTGTGTAGACCGGCGGTGCAGCGGCGGCGCTGCCGGCCGCGAGGGCGGTGGTCACGAGGCCGAGCACGGCCGCGGCGGACAGGACACGGACGGCACGACGACGTGACACGGGCACCTCGGCAGACGTAGGGACGAACCGTGCGTCACCTTTGTCGCAGATGAGGATTTCGTCAACCACGTGTCAGCGTCGGCGCGCACCGCCCCGGTGCGGGCGGCCGGCGGCGGGCGGGCGAGCGGGCCGCGACGCCGGACCCGACCGGGTCGGAGCGGACAGGGCGCGGAACACGGCCACCAGTTCGTCCGGGTGGACGAACCCGATGACGACGTCACGGTCGAGCCCGGCCGTGCCGAACGCCCGGTCCAGGTCGGCCCGGCGGTGGAACTCCGACAACGACGCGTGCAGGCTGCCGCCCTTGCCGAGGAACGCGGCCTCGACGTCGCGTTCCCACCGGGAGCGGTCCGTCGCGGGCAGGAGCGGCACGTCGCGCCGGGTCAGGCGGAGCACCCCGGCGTCCGTGGCGGGCACCGGCGCGAAGCTCCGGCGGGGGATCCGGTCGCCGAGGTCCCAGGCGAACCACGGCCAGCTCAGCACGGTGGTCCTCGTCCACCGGCCGTAGTCGCCGCTGCGCTTGCGGGCGAACTCCCACTGGGTGATGAGGGTGGCCGAGCGCAGCGCCGGCGCGGCGAGCGACCAGGTGACGATCTTCGTGGTCTGGCCGAACGGGATGTTGCCGGCCAGGTGGAACGGCGAGCCCGGCGCGCGGGACGCGAGGAAGTCGCCGGTCTCGAACCGGACGCCCGGGAGGTCGCCGACCCGCCGCCGGGCCGTCGCCGCCATCGAGGCGTCGAGTTCCCAGGTGGTGAGCGTGCCGAAGTGGGCGGCCAGGGCCCGGGTCAACGCGCCGTCGCCGGTGCCGACCTCGACAGCGGGCAGGCCGCCGGCGTCCGGGAGCGCCCGCAGGAACGACTGCACCCCTCGCGGATCGCGCAGGAAGTTCTGCGACATCGTGCGCCGGTTGTCGCCCTGCACCGCGCGTCCACCCCGGCCGGTCTGACGACGGGCGGGCGGCGGGGACACGGCGGCGAGGGTACTGAGACCTCACCCTGCGTACCCTGGGCCGCTGACCGCGCCCGACCATCCCCGTCGGCGTGCACCCGCAGGACGCGTCGACAGGAGCACACAGGCAGTGGCCACCACCAACGACCTCAAGAACGGGCTGGTCCTCAACATCGACGGCCAGCTGTGGACGGTCACCGAGTTCCAGCACGTCAAGCCCGGCAAGGGTGGCGCGTTCGTCCGCACCACGCTGAAGAACGTCATGTCCGGCAAGGTCGTCGACCGCACCTTCAACGCGGGCACCAAGGTCGAGACGGCCAACGTCGACAAGCGCGACATGACCTTCCTCTACCGCGAGGGTGAGGACTTCATCTTCATGGACGGCGACACCTACGACCAGATCCCGGTCCCGGCGGCGACGGTCGGCGGCAACTCGGCGTACCTGCTCGACAACGCCCCGGCCACCGTCGCCGTGCACGACGGCGTGCCGCTGTTCATCGAGCTCCCGACCTCGGTCGAGCTGGTCATCTCCCACACCGACCCGGGTCTGCAGGGCGACCGTTCCACCGGTGGAACCAAGCCCGCCACCGTCGAGACCGGCGCCGAGATCCAGGTGCCGCTGTTCGTGTCGACCGGCGAGAAGGTCAAGGTCGACACCCGCGACGGCCGTTACCTCGGCCGCGTCAGCAGCTGACGGCGGTTCGACACCCCCGATGCCCGCCCGCTCCAAGGCCCGCAAGCGCGCGGTCGACGTCCTCTACGAGGCCGACCTGCGCGGCGTCGACCCGATGACGACCCTCGCCGAGCGGGTCGCCCGCGCCGACCCGCCGGTCCGCGACTACACCGTCGAACTCGTCGAGGGCGCCGCCGGTCGGCTCCCGTTCATCGACCAGGTCCTCGACGAGTACGCCCACGGCTGGACCGTGGGCCGGTTGCCCGACGTCGACCGGGCCGTCCTGCGGCTCGCGGTGTACGAACTGCTCTACCGCGACGACGTCCCCGCGGCGGTCGTCATCGACGAGGCGGTCGAACTGGCCCGGTTGCTCTCGACCGACGACTCGCCCGCCTTCGTCAACGGCGTGCTGGGCCGCGTCCACCGCGAGGGCCCGCCCGCCAGTGCGGGGGAGCAACCCGTGGACGAGCCGGCCCGGTAGGACGAGCGGGCCTCGGCGCGAGGTCCGCCCGCTAGGGTCGACGCCGTCCCCGGACGACTGATCTGTCCCGAACGCGACATGAGGAGTTCCATGACGACCCCGCAGGCCACGACCAGCCGCAACCCCCTGACCTCCGCGCTGCCCCTGGTGGTCGCCGGGCTCGGCGTCGTCGCGTTCATCATCGGGTTCCTGCGCTTCTTCGGCCAGGACGTCTACGCCGTGAGCGGGTTCGAGTCGGGCAGTCCCGTGCTCTCGCTCGCCCTCGTCGTCGGCGCCCACCGCGCCCCCTACCCCCAGTGGAACACCGTCACCCCCCCGCCCCGCGCCGCGGGG
>CAXUNA010000179.1:7166-7656 GCA_964252095.1 uncultured Jatrophihabitans sp.
CGGGGGGGGGGTGCGGGGGGGGCCGGCCGTGCCGGGCGCGCCCCCGGGGGGCGGGCCCCCGGGGCCCCGCTTCCGCCCTGTCGAAGACGGTCAGCGCCTGGCCGGTCGCGGCGGTCGCCGTCGCGACGTTGCTCGTCCAGATCGGCCAGGTCATCGCCGGCATCGACGGCCGGGCGTACGGCTTCTGGCTGCTGCTGGTCGTCGTGGTCCTGCAGGTCGCCGCCGCGGTCGTCGGGCTGCTCGCCGCCCAGGGCGTCATCAAGACCTCGCCCAAGGCACCCGCCGCGTACCACGGTGGCTACGGCCAGCCGGGGCAGGGTCAGCCCGCTCCGGGGCAGTACGGCCAGCCCCAGCAGGGGTACGGCCAGCCGCAGGGCCAGTACGGCCAGCCGTCGCAGGGGTACGCGGCGCCGACCACCTCGCCGGGCTACGCCCAGCAGCCGGCCGGCGGCTACGGCCAGCCGGGTGCGGGTTACGGCCAGCCGACGCC
>CAXUNA010000180.1:0-7635 GCA_964252095.1 uncultured Jatrophihabitans sp.
AACAGCAGAATCACCTGTGGGGTGTGGGGGCGGGGGGGCACGTTCTCCGGGGGGGGGGCGGTCATCCCGGGGCCCGGCAGGCGCCGCGGGGGGTGGGCGTCGAGGGGGTGACCGACGGCGCCGCCGAGGTCGAGGTGCGGGCGGTCGGGGTCGTGCGGGGCGTGGTGGTCCGGACCGGCGTGCCGGGACGGGTCGGGGTGGTCGAGCGCGTCGCGCTACCCGCCGAGCTGGTGGCCGCTGCGGGCGCCGGGCAGAACGGGAGCAGCTGGCTGTTGAGCCGGTTGACGATGTCGTCGGCGTCGGCGCGGCTGGAGGCCGTGATGCCACCGCGCACCTGCGTGCGCGCGACCTCGGTGAGATCGGAGACCTGGACGTCGGTGCTCACCTCGACCTGCGAGAACTGCAGCGGGCCGAGCGAACTGTTCACGCCGCGGAAGATCGCGACCTTGAGGCCGGATTCCCCCACGTAGTACTGGGTCTGCGTCCAGAGATAGGTCGCGACGGCGGCGCCACCGAGGACCACCACGATCGAGAAGGCGAGGATCCAGTTGCGACGCCGGTGCGACGACCGTTGCACAGGTGGACGGTCCGCCGACGGCGCCGCGACCGGTCGGGTGAGCGTGGCCGCCCGCTCGGCGGCCGAGAGCATCGTGGTGTCGTTGCCGTCCGTGCCGATCGCACCGTCGTTGACGTCGAGGGCGCCCCCGATCACCGGGAGGTCGTCGGCCCAGCCACCGGCGTCACGGTCGACGACGTCGGCCACGATGCAGGTGACGTTGTCCGGGCCGCCGCCACGCAGCGCGAGGTCGACCAGCCGGTCGGCACACTCCTGCGGATCGCCCTCGAGCAGCGTCTCCGCGAGCGTCTCGGCCGAGACGACGTCGGACAGCCCGTCCGAGCAGAGCAGGTAGCGGTCGCCGATCCGGGCCTCGCGGATCGACACGTCGGGTTCGACCTCGGTACCGGTGATGGCGCGCAGGATCACCGACTTGCGCGGGTGGTGCTGCGCCTCCTCCTCGGTGAGCTTGCCGGAGTCGACCAGCGACTGGACGTACGTGTCGTCGTGGGTGATCTGCGCGAACGACTCACCACGCGAGAGGTAGGCGCGGGAGTCGCCGACGTGGACGAGTCCCACGCGCGACCCGGAGAACCGCAGCGCGGTCAGCGTGGTGCCCATGCCGTCGAGCGCGGGGTCGGCGTCGACCGCGTTCGCGACGTCACGGTTCGCCTGCTCGAACGCGGTGCGCAGTTCCCCGAGCAGGTCCTCGACCGGGTGGTCCTCGTCGAGGCGTTCGAGCGCGTTGATGACGGTGGTCGAGGCGACCTCACCCGCGGCGTGCCCGCCCATGCCGTCGGCGATGGCGAGCAGTCGCGGGCCGGCGTAGACCGAGTCCTCGTTGTTGCCGCGGACCAGTCCCTTGTCCGAGCGGACCGCGTACCGCAGGGCGATGGCCACGTCAGCGCAGTTCCAGGACGGTCTTGCCGATGCGGACGGGGACGCCGGGCTCGAGCGGCACGGGCGAGTCGACCTTGTGCTGACCGAGGTAGGTGCCGTTGGTCGAGCCGAGGTCCTCGAGGAACCAGCGGCCCTCGGTCTGGGTGATGCGGGCGTGGCGGGTGCTCGCGTAGTCGTCGGTGAGCACGACGGTGCTGTCGTGCGCCCGGCCGATGAGCACCGGTGCGCCGGTGAGGCTGATCCGGGTGCCCGCGAGGTCGCCCGCGGTGATCACCAGATGGGACGGGCCGGCCGGTCGGTCGGGGCGCGCCGTGGCGGCGGCGCGGAGGTCGGAGCGGATGACCCGCACGGTCGCGAACACGAACAGCCACAGCAGCACCAGGAAGGCGAAACGCATGACCTGGATCGCGAGCGGTGAGTTCACGCGGCCCGCTCCGTGGGACGCGCTGCGGGAGTCATGCGCCGTCCTGGGTGTAGACGAGGCGGGTGTGGCCGATGCGGATGACGTCGCCGTGCTGCAGCGTGACCGCCTGCTGACCGATCTCGTGGCCGTTCACGGTGGTGCCGTTGGTGGAGCCGAGGTCGAAGCAGATCGCGTTGACGCCGTCGAAGTCGACCTCGACGTGGCGGCGGGAGACGCCCTGGTCGAGCAGCTGGAGGTCGGCCTCGGTGCCGCGGCCGACCAGGTTCGCCCCGACCCGCAGCTCCAGGCGGTCCGACGTGCCGTCGACGACCAGCGACGTGGTGACGGTGCGGACCGCGCCCCGGTCACCGGGGCGGCCGGCGTCGGCGTACTCGGGCACCGCACCGTAGGACGGCGCCGGGGCGGCGGCGTACTGGTCCTCGTAGCGCGGCGGCGGCGGGGCGTAGCTCGGCTGCTGGTAGACGACGGGCGGCGGAGGCGGCACGGCGCCCGCCATCGGGTCGGCCGCGATCGGGATCGAGAGCGAGTCGTGGGGGCGCAACCGCGGGGGCGCGCCGGGCTCCATCCGTGACGACACCCCGAACACGCCGGTGTGCAGCGCGGGGTCGAGCGCGAGCACGACCTCGACGTCGCCGATGGTGGTCCAGCCGTTCTCGTCGAGGTGCTCCTGCACGAGTTCGGAAAGCGAGACCGTCAGCTGCGCCTCCCACGGCAACAGCCGCTCGTGGTCGGACGGCGAGAGTGTCACCCGGTAGCGGTTGGGGCACATGACCGAGCCGTCGGCGCCGCCGTGGCCCGAACCCGGGAACACGTTGCGCTTGTCGGCCGCCTCCCGCTGCAGGGCGGCGCCGATCTCGACGGGCTCGACCTGTCCCTTGAAGACGCGGGCGAACGCGGAACCGACGAGGTTCTCGAGCCGGCGCTCGAAGCGCTGCGCGAGGCTCACAGGGCGATCTCCTCGTCTGGTCGTGGGCTTCCGCACGGGTGCAGCGCGGATCGGCGGCACGGGCGCGCCGCAACCTCCGCATGGTACTGATCGCGCCGGAAGGACTGCTGAACACGCGAGCGCCCCGGCCCTGTGAAAGGGCCGGGGCGCTCGGCTGCTCATCGGTGGGCGTGGGGAGAGTTGAACTCCCACGTCCTTACGGACACACGGACCTGAACCGTGCGCGTCTGCCATTCCGCCACACGCCCGATGCGACATTCGACGGTAGCAGAGGGGCACCGGCCCTCCGTACGGCCGAGGGCCCCGGGGCGGGACGGCCGGTCCCGGAGCGAGGTGGCAGCGGCGTGAACACCCGCTGCACACCGGACGAAGAGGACGGGTTCCGACCGTGATGATCACGGTAGGCTCCGTGCCGCCCGAGCGGCGCAGTCACGTACTCCGGAGGAGGTCGGACGTGGACGGCAAGGCAGTACTCGGCAGGATCGCCCGCGCGGACTTCCACCACGGCGGCTGGCGCACGCGGCGGTTGTTCGACGTCGAGCCGGAGTTCTTCTCGAGTCTGGCGAAGGACGTGCAGCGTCTCGCCACCGACCACATGCCCTCCGAGGTCGCGAGCGAGCGGCACGTCACGAACTGGACCCGCCCGGTGGGCCGGGCCGTGCAGTTCTCGCTGCTCAACGCCTCGGGCGAGTTCGACGACACCAGCGTCGACCACGACAAGAAGGTCTCGGGCAAGTGGTTCCACCACCCCGAGGACTACCCCACGCTGGCCCGCTTCATCGAGCTGTTGCCCGGGGTCACGAACATGCGCCTCAACGGGATGCCGCCCGGCGGCGGGCTGTCACCGCACGAGGAGCACGTGGTCCGGCGGGAGGGGCGCGCCTACTACCTGCGTGCCCGGTTCCACCTGCCGATCGCGACCAACCCCGACGCCCTGGTGCTGCTCGACGGCCAGTGGTTCCACCTCGACGAGGGCCACGTCTACTTCTTCAACAACGGCTGCATCCACTCGGCGATGAACAACGGCGCCACCCAGCGCTACCACCTGGTGTGGGACATGACGATGTCCGAGGACGTCGTCGAGTACATGTTCGGCACCGCCTCGCACGGCCCGCTCGAGCGGGTCCCCGACGCCCGGCAGCCGGTCGCGATCCACCACACCGAGGACGTCGAGGAGTACGCGATCAGCGGACCCGGCGCCCGGATGTACCGCAAGTGGCGGGTGGCCAAGCTGGGGGTCAAGCCGCACGTGTGGCAGAACAACTACCAGCGCGTCGCGTACCGCCGGTTCACCACGGCGGGCCACCTGGAGTACGACACCTTCCGCTGAGACGTCCGGCCCGTGTCCCGGACGTCGTGGTACTGAGGGAGCGTGCTCACCCGGTTGTCGGCGTTCGTCGCGGCGTTCGTCCTGACGGTGTCGGGCACCGGGATCGGCACCTCCGCACCCGCGGGCGCGGTGGCGGCCGGCCGGTACGTCGCCCTGGGTGACTCCTACGCCGCCGGCCTCGGCCTCACGCCGTCCGACAGCTCCACGAACGGGCCCGCCTGCGGTCGCTCGACGTCGAACTACCCGCACCAGGTGGCGAAGACGCTCGACCTCACGCTGGTCGACGTCACCTGCAGCGGGGCCGTGATCGCCGACCTCGCGGGCTCGCAACGGGCGGGCGGCACCGCCGTGCCACCGCAGTTCGACGCCCTCACCGCCGACACCCGGTTGGTCAGCCTCACGATCGGCGGCAACGACCTCGGCTTCAGTGCGATCGCGTCGTACTGCGCGAGCCTGAGCGGCGCCGACGGCCCGGTCCGCGGCGGCGACGGCCAGGCCGCCGACTGCGAGTCCCACTACGTCACGGGCGGGTCGGACACCCTCGCCGCGAAGCTCACGAACACGGTGGGACCGGCGCTGACCGCGGCGCTCGCGACGATCCGGCAAAAGGCGCCGACGGCGGAGATCGTCGTCGTCGACTACCCGGCCATCGTGCCGGACGAGGCCGACACCCCGAACGGCGGCTGCTGGACCAGCCCGCTGGAGACGGCCGACTCCCTGCCGTTCACCACCGCCGACCTGCCGTACCTGCAGCAGGTCCAGGCCCGGCTCGACCAACTGGTCGCCGACACCGGCACCGCGGCCGGCGCAGGCGTCGCGTCCGTCTACCCGGCGAGCCTCGCGCACACCGCGTGCGGCACGACGCCGTGGGTGAACGGCGTGCGCGTCGCAGGGTTCTCGGTCGCGCCGAGTTCCCTGCACCCGAACGCCGCGGGCGTCACGGCGATGACGCAGGCCGCGATCCCGGTGGCCCGCACGCTGCTCGCCGGGGGCACCGCGACGCCGCCCGCCGCGATCCGGACCACCGACGACCACGACGGTTCCGGTGTCCCCGGCTGGGTGTGGGCCGTGGTCGGTGTCGGCGCGCTGCTGCTCGCGCTGGTCGGCACCGGCGCCTACCGGGTGGCCCGCCGTCGCCGCTGACCACCCCGGCCGGGTATGACGGACGCATGGAGTACCGACAGCTCGGACGCTCGGGACTGCGCGTCTCGACCCTCACCCTCGGCACCATGGGCTTCGGCGGGGCGGGTGACTTCAGCAAGGTCGGCACCAGCGACCTCGCCGCCGCGAAGCGTCAACTCGACCTCGCCCGCGACCACGGCGTGAACCTCGTCGACACCGCCGACATGTACTCGGCCGGGTTGTCGGAGCAGATCGTCGGCGAGGCGCTCGAGGGTTCACGCGACGACTGGCTGGTGGCGACGAAGGTCCGCTTCGGCATGGGCGACGGACCCAACGACGCCGGGCTCTCGCGCCACCACGTCATCACCGGGTGCGAGGCGTCGCTGCGGCGCCTGCGCACCGACCACATCGACCTCTACCAGGTGCACGAGTGGGACGGCCAGACGCCGCTCGAGGAGACCCTCGGCGCGCTGGACCTGCTGGTGCAGCAGGGAAAGGTCCGCTACGTCGGCGTCAGCAACTACGCCGGGTGGCAGCTGCTGAAGGCACTCGGCATCTCCGAGCGCGACCGGCTCGCCCGCTTCGTCAGTGAGCAGATCTACTACTCGCTGCAGGCGCGCGACGCCGAGAACGAACTGTTGCCCGCGGCAGCGGACCAGGGGCTCGGCGTGCTGGTGTGGAGCCCGATCGCGGCCGGCCTGCTCTCCGGCAAGTACTCGCGCGGCGAGGACGGGAAGCTCGCGGGCCCGCAGGGTTCGCGCCAGCTCGCCGACTGGGGCGAGCCGCCGATCGACGACCCCGACCGGCTGTACGCCACCCTCGACGTGCTCCGCGAGGTCGCGGACGCCCACGGGGTCTCCGGCGCGCAGGTGGCGCTCGCCTGGACGCTCACCCGGCCGACGATCACCTCGCTCATCGTGGGTGCCCGCACCGAGGAGCAGCTCACCGACAACCTCGCCGCTGTCGACCTCGTGCTCACCGAGGACGAGATCGCCCGGCTCACGCAGGTCAGCCAGGTCCCGCTGCTCTACCCGTACTGGCACCAGGCGGCGAACGCCCGTGACCGGCTCTCCGACGCCGACCGCGTCCTGCTCGCGCCCTTCCTCGACTGAGGCTCTCAGGCGCGGGGGACGTCGAGTTCGGCGAGGATGGCGTCGCTGACCTGCTCGACCGACATGGTGCCGTCGACGTGGTGCACGATCCCGCGGTCCTGGAAGTGGGCGACCACGGGGGCGGTCTCGGCGTCGTAGACGTCGAGCCGGTGCCGGACCACGTCCTCGGAATCGTCGGCGCGGCCCCGGGCCAGGGTGCGCGCGACGAGCGTGTCGTGGTCGGCGTCGAGCACGATGACGGCATCGGGAGCGGCGAGCTCGTCGGTCTCGTCGGGAGCGCGCCACCGGGCGGCCTGCTCGGCCTGCGCCACGGTCCGGGGGAAGCCGTCGAGCAGGTAGCCGCCGGAGCGCGCGGCGTCGGCCACGGCCGGCATCACCAGGTCGACGATCAGCTCGTCGGGGACCAACGCTCCGCGTCCCATGTGCTCGGCCGCGGCCCGGCCCAGTTCGGTGCCGCCCTCGACCTCGGACCGGAGCAGGTCACCGGCCGCGACGTGCCGGAGGCCGAGGCGGTCGGCGAGCACCCGACCCTGCGTGCCCTTGCCGGATCCGGGTGGGCCGATCAGCAACACGTTCATCGTCGCATCGTGCCGGTCAGCAGCTGAGGCGCCGACCGGGGGTCCGCCACGGGCGCGCCGGCCGGAGTGCGCCGACGGTCAACGACGGCGCTGACGACCCTCGCGCTCGGTCTCGAACTTCGGCAGCGGCCGGTGCCCGACACCGAAGCGGTACCAGAGCGCAGCACGGAAGCGGTCGCGCCGGGTGCGGCGGGCGACCTTCGGAGGGCGGTAGGTGGCGCCATCGGGGCCGTTGCCCAGCGCGCGGTCGAACATGTTCATGTCAACGCCGAATCTAAGCGGCGTGAGTCGAGTCGTCCACACCGGTTTAAGAGGTTGTTCAGTAAACGATTACGGCACTGTCCGATCTCCGCGCGCTTGACATGATCCTGACAAAGCTCTCGTCCACCCGATGCACAGCAACCGCTCAGACGACACGGACACCGTGGTGGCATGTCCAGTACGCCCGAACCCTCCGAGCCCGCGGCCGGCCACGACCGCCCGGCGTTCCCCCACCTCCCCGGCGACGGTCAGCCCGGGTACGCCGGAACACCCGCGCACGGGACGACACCGGGGTACGGCGCCGTGCCGGCCTACCGCGACCCCGCTCCGCACGAGCCCGGGCACGGGGGCCCGACCACCCCGCCGTCGGCCGCCGGAACGGCCCTCATGGCTCCGGCGACGAGCG
>CAXUNA010000181.1:0-1321 GCA_964252095.1 uncultured Jatrophihabitans sp.
CCCGCACCGTCTCGTCGAAGACGAGGATGCCCCACAGCACGGCGACCAGCGGGTCCATGAGCGTGAAGCCCGGTTGCGCCGCGATGAGCGGGCCGATGTGCAGCGCGCTCTGCACCGTCACCACGCCCAGCAGTCCGAACCCGACCGCGGTGTAGGTCTGCCAGGTGGTGAGGATGGCGAGGAAGCCGTCGTGGTCCCAGCGGTCGACGGTCTCCTTGATCATCGTCGCCGTCAGCCCGAAGCTGGTGCCCGAGGCGAGGCCGAGCATGACGGTCCGCCAGAGCACCGAGCCGCGGCGCGAGCCGAGGTAGAACAACGCGATCGTGAAGGCGGTCGCGCCACCGGCGGTGGCGTAGGTGACGTCGGAGACCGCCCCAGCGTCGCCACCCTCCGGTGCGAGGGCCGCGACGAGCAGCACCAGCCCGGCCGTCATGAGCACGAAGTTCACCCACTCGCGGGCGCCGAGGGCCTCCCGGAACACCGCCGAGGCGAGCAGCAGCGTCAGCGGCAGCTCCATCGCGACGAACGGCTCGACCACCGACAGCTCGCCGATCGACAGCGCCAGCGCCTGCAACACGAACGACGCCACCATGGCGGCGAAACCGCCGACCCACACCGGGCGGCGGATGAGGTCGAGCAGCACGTGCAGGCTGAACGGTTCCTGGGCCGCCTGCAGCAGGCTCGCCTTGCGCTGCAGGACGTTGGCCCCGGCGTTGCCCGCGCCCGCCAGCAGCGCGAGCACGATCGACAGGGCGGTCACGGACGCCTCACTACCAACCCCAGGATCCGGGCGAGCCCTTGAACGGCCCGACGACGTCGTCGGTGATCCAGCCGCCGTAGAAGCCGCCCTCCTGCGGTCGCACCCGCTCGCCGTCGACCGTGCAGACGAACCGGGACGGGTAGAAGGTCACCGCGCCCGCGAGCTCGACGAACCCGGGCGTGGGGTGTTCGTAGGACCACGCCGCCGCCGGTTCGTCGCCGACGTCCCAGTAGGTGGCCGCGCCCTTCCACTCGCAGAGCGTGCTCCGGGCGGTCGAGGCGACGAGCGCGCCGTCGGTGACGTCGGCGCGCGGGAGGTACCAGGTCGGCGGGTGCGAGGTCTCGAGCACCCGCCAGGCACGGTGCGAGCTCGCAACCAGCCGCTCGCCCAGGCGCACCTCGACGAGCTTGTCGCTACGGACCAGCGCCGGCGGCCGCGGGTAGTCCCACACCGATTCCTGACCCGGGCCGACCGGAAGCGGGACGACACGGGCCATGTCCACCATCCTGCCCCACCGTCCCGACCCCGATCCCCGTCGAGTGGCGCGTCGGACCGTCGAGT
>CAXUNA010000181.1:1339-2009 GCA_964252095.1 uncultured Jatrophihabitans sp.
GGGGGGGGGGGGGGGGGGGGGGGGGGGGGGGTGCGGGGCCCCCGGGGGGGGGGGGCGGCCCCGCCGGCGGCGGCGGGGCGGGCGCTCTCACGGGGCGATGAGCGCCGGGGCGGTACTCGGTGTGTGCGACGCCGGCGTCGAGCACGGTGAACAGCACGGCCCACCGGTCCGCGGCCACCGGCACGACGCGCGGTTGCAGCGCCTGCCGGCTCCCGTTCGGCGCGAACGACGTCAGCCAGGTGAGGGTGTGCGCGCCGGTCGCGGGGTCGGCGGCCACGGCGTAGACGTGGCGCTGCTCGGTCTCGGCCTCGAAGGTGCCGCCCGGTGCGGCCGGCTCGGCGATCGAGTTGCCGACCACGACCACGCCGGACGGGCCGCTGATGAGCCCGGTGACCGTGGCGCCGGTGTAGTTGTCGCCCGTCTCGTCGTTGAAGGGCAACAGCGTCGGCGTCACCGCGCTGTGGGTGTGCACCAGAGACCGGTGAGTGGCGCACTTTCGATTGAGTGGCGCGCGACATGTCCCGGTATGCCGCGCCACTCGACGGTTCGCGCGCCACTCAACCGCACGGGCGGGCCACCGGGAACGACGACGGCCCCCGGCCGCGGGGCGGGCGCGCCCGGGGCCGGGGGCCGGGGGGCCGGCCCGGGGGTACCGGAGTAGCGGTTGGCC
>CAXUNA010000181.1:2019-7622 GCA_964252095.1 uncultured Jatrophihabitans sp.
GGGGGCCCCCGGGCACCCCCCCCGCCCCGGGGCGGGGGGCGGGGGGGGGGGGGGGCCGGGGGCCGGTGGGACGTCCCGGGGTTACCGGTAGTCGCTGTAGCCGAAGTCGTCCAGCTGGACGGCCTGGCCGCCACCCGGGCCGAACCCGTAGTAGTCGTTCTCGTCGTAGCCCGCCATCGTGAAGGCCGCGGCGCGGGCCTCCTCGGTCGGCTGCACCTCGAGGTTGCGGTACCGCGAGATGCCGGTACCCGCCGGGATGAGCTTGCCGATGATGACGTTCTCCTTGAGGCCCACGAGGGAGTCGCTCTTCGCGGCGATGGCCGCGTCGGTGAGCACCCGGGTGGTCTCCTGGAACGACGCCGCCGACAGCCACGACTCGGTCGCGAGCGACGCCTTGGTGATGCCCATGAGGACCGGGCGACCCGACGCGGGCTCCCCACCCTCGGCGACCACGCGGCGGTTCTCGGTCTCGAACAGTGTCCGCTCCACCAGCGAACCGGGGAGGAACTCCGTCGCACCCGAGTCGATCACCGTGACGCGCTTGAGCATCTGCCGGATGATCACCTCGATGTGCTTGTCGTGGATCGCGACGCCCTGGCTGCGGTAGACCTCCTGGACCTCGCGCACCAGGTGCAGCTGCACCTCACGCGAGCCCATGATCCGCAGCACCTCGTGCGGGTTGACCGCACCGGCGATCAGCTGCTGGCCGACCTCCACGTGCTGGCCGTCGCTGATGAGCAGGCGCGCACGGCGCGAGATCGGGTACTCGACCTCTTCGCCGCCGTCGTCGGGCGTGACGACCAGCCGGCGGCCGGACGACTTCGCCGTGGCGACGGTGCCGGGCTCCGGCTCCTCGACGCGGACGGTGCCGGTGGCCTCGGCGATCGGGGCGTTGCCCTTGGGTACGCGCGCCTCGAACAGCTCGGCCACACGGGGCAGACCGTGCGTGATGTCCTCACCGGCGATACCGCCGGTGTGGAACGTGCGCATGGTCAGCTGCGTGCCGGGCTCACCGATCGACTGGGCGGCGATGATGCCGACCGCCTCGCCGACGTCGACGAGCTTGCCGGTCGCGAGCGACCGGCCGTAGCAGGTCGCGCAGGTGCCGACGGCGGACTCGCAGGTGAGGACCGACCGGAGCCGGACGTCGGTGATGCCCTTCGCGACGAGCTCGTCGATGAGCACGTCACCCAGGTCGGAACCGGCCGTGGCCAGCACCTCGCCGCCGGGCGTCTCGACGTCCTCGGCGAGGACGCGGGCGTAGACCGAGGTCTCCGCGTGGACGTCCTTGACCAGCGTGCCGTCCGGCAGCGCCGTCGCGATCGCGAGGACGACGCCGCGGTCGGTGCCGCAGTCCTCCTCGCGGACGATGACGTCCTGGGACACGTCGACCAGCCGACGGGTCAGGTAGCCCGAGTCGGCGGTACGCAGCGCGGTGTCGGCGAGACCCTTGCGGGCGCCGTGCGAGGCGATGAAGTACTCGAGGACGGAGAGGCCCTCGCGGAAGTTGGCCTTGATCGGGCGCGGGATGATCTCGCCCTTGGGGTTGGCCACCAGACCGCGCATACCCGCGATCTGCCGCATCTGCATCATGTTCCCTCGGGCACCCGAGTTGACCATGATGTAGACGGGGTTCGTCTTCGGGAAGTTCGCTTCCATCTCCTTCGCGACCTCGGCCGTGGCCTTGGTCCACACCTCGACGAGCTCCTGACGGCGCTCCTCCTCGGTGATGACGCCGCGCTGGTACTGCTTCTCGATCTTCTCCGCCTGCGCCTCGTAGCCGTCGAGGATCTCCTGCTTGCGGGCAGGCGTGACGACGTCGTCGATGGCGATGGTGATGCCCGAGCGGGTGGCCCAGTAGAAGCCGGCCGCCTTGAGCGCGTCCAGGGACGCCGCGACCTGCACCTTGCTGTACCGCTCCGCCAGGTCGTTGACGATCTGGCCGAGCTCCTTCTTGGTCACCTCGTAGTTCACGAAGCGGTAGTCGACCGGGAGGGCCTCGTTGAAGATCGTGCGGCCGAGGGTGGTCTCGATGAGGGTGGGCTCACCGGGGGTCCAGTCCTCGGGTGCGGTCCACTCCGGGGCGCCGCGGCCGTTGTCGACCTCGGTGACACCGGACATGCGGATCCGCACCGGGGCCTGCAGGCCGACCGACTTGGCATCGCGCGCCATGAGCGCCTCGGACTCCGACGAGAACACCTGCCCGTGACCGACCTGCTCCTCGCGGAGCGTGGTCAGGTGGTACAGGCCCAGGATCATGTCCTGGGTCGGCATGGTCACCGGACGGCCGTCGGCGGGCTTGAGGATGTTGTTCGTCGACAGCATGAGGACGCGGGCCTCGGCCTGCGCCTCGGCCGACAGCGGCAGGTGGACTGCCATCTGGTCACCGTCGAAGTCGGCGTTGAAGGCGGTGCAGACCAACGGGTGGATCTGGATCGCCTTGCCCTCGACCAGCTGCGGCTCGAACGCCTGGATGCCGAGACGGTGCAGCGTGGGCGCCCGGTTGAGCAGCACGGGGTGCTCCGAGATGACCTCTTCGAGGACGTCCCAGACCACCGGGCGCGCGCGCTCGACCATGCGCTTGGCCGACTTGATGTTCTGCGCGTGCGACAGGTCGACCAGCCGCTTCATGACGAACGGCTTGAACAGCTCGAGCGCCATGCCCTTGGGCAGGCCGCACTGGTGCAGCTTGAGCTGCGGGCCGACGATGATGACCGAACGGCCGGAGTAGTCGACGCGCTTGCCGAGCAGGTTCTGACGGAACCGGCCCTGCTTGCCCTTGAGCAGGTCCGACAGCGACTTGAGCGGGCGGTTGCCCGGTCCGGTGACCGGCCGGCCGCGGCGGCCGTTGTCGAACAGGGCGTCGACGGACTCCTGCAGCATCCGCTTCTCGTTGTTGACGATGATCTCGGGCGCGCCGAGGTCGATCAGTCGCTTGAGGCGGTTGTTGCGGTTGATGACGCGGCGGTACAGGTCGTTGAGGTCGGAGGTCGCGAAGCGGCCACCGTCCAGCTGCACCATCGGACGCAGGTCCGGCGGGATGACCGGCACGCAGTCGAGCACCATGCCCATGGGGCTGTTGGTGGTCTGCAGGAACGACGCGACGACCTTGAGCCGCTTGAGCGCGCGGATCTTCTTCTGGCCGCGGCCGGAACGGATCGTCTCGCGCAGCGACTCGGCCTCGGCGTCGAGGTCGAAGTTGCGCAGCAGCGTCTGCAGCGACTCGGCGCCCATGCCGCCGGTGAAGTACTCCCCGAAGCGGTCACGGAGCTCGCGGTACAGCCCCTCGTCGCCGATGAGCTGCTTGACGTCGAGCTTGCGGAAGGTGTCGATGACCTCTTCCAGGCGGTCGATCTCGCGCTGGGCGCGGTCCCGCAGCTGGCGCATCTCGCGCTCGCCGCCCTCGCGCACCTTGCGGCGGACGTCGCTCTTCGCGCCCTCGGCCTCGAGCTCGGCCAGATCGGTCTCGAGCTTCTTCGCGCGGGTCTCGATGTCGGAGTCGCGCTTCTTCTCCAGCGTCGACTTCTCCGCCGAGATCTCGTTCTCCAGCGTCGACATGTCCCGGTGACGGGCGTCGGCGTCGACGGTGGTGATGAGGTACGCCGCGAAGTAGATGATCTTCTCGAGGTCCTTGGGCGCGAGGTCGAGCAGGTAGCCCAACCGCGACGGGACGCCCTTGAAGTACCAGATGTGGGTCACGGGAGCGGCGAGCTCGATGTGGCCCATGCGCTCACGACGGACCTTGGCCCGCGTGACCTCGACGCCGCAGCGCTCGCAGATGATGCCCTTGAAGCGGACGCGCTTGTACTTGCCGCAGTAGCACTCCCAGTCCCGGGTGGGACCGAAGATCTTCTCGCAGAAGAGCCCGTCCTTCTCCGGCTTGAGGGTGCGGTAGTTGATGGTCTCCGGCTTCTTCACTTCGCCGTGGCTCCACTGACGGATGTCGTCCGCCGTGGCCAGACCGATACGCAGCTCGTCGAAAACGTTGACGTCGAGCAAGGTTCCTACCTTCTGCTGGTGGTGCTTGGGGAATTGCTTAGCAGCATGTGTGCGGCCGGCCGCCGTGGACGTCCAGGTCCACGGCGACCGACCCGCGGTTCAGTGCGTCAGACCTCTTCGACCGAGGACGGCTCGCGACGCGACAGGTCGATGCCGAGCTCCTCCGCGGCGCGGAAGAAGTCGTCGTCGGTGTCGCGCATCTCGACGGTGTTGCCGTCGGAGCTGAGCACCTCCACGTTGAGGCAGAGGCTCTGCAGCTCCTTGAGCAGCACCTTGAACGACTCCGGGATGCCGGGCTCGGGCACGTTCTCGCCCTTGACGATCGCCTCGTACACCTTGACGCGGCCGAGGATGTCGTCGGACTTGATCGTGAGCAGCTCCTGCAACGCGTAGGCCGCGCCGTAGGCCTGCATCGCCCAGCACTCCATCTCGCCGAACCGCTGGCCGCCGAACTGGGCCTTACCGCCCAGGGGCTGCTGCGTGATCATCGAGTACGGACCGGTCGAACGGGCGTGGATTTTGTCGTCGACCAGGTGGTGGAGCTTGAGGATGTAGACGTAGCCCACCGAGACCGGCTCCGGGAACGGGTCGCCGGAGCGACCGTCGATGAGGTTCGCCTTCCCGCTCGCCCCGATGAGCTGCTGACCGTCGCGGGTCGGCAGCGTCGAGGACAGCAGGCCGGTGATCTCCTCCTCGCGCGCACCGTCGAAGACCGGGGTCGCGACGTTCGTGCCGGGCTCGCCCGAGTGGGCGGGACCGGGCAGTCGGCCGGCCCAGTCGGGGCTGCCCTCGACCTGCCAGCCGGTCTTCGCGACCCACCCGAGGTGGGACTCCAGCACCTGGCCGACGTTCATCCGGCTGGGGACACCCAGCGGGTTGAGCACGATGTCGACCGGCGTGCCGTCCTCGAGGAACGGCATGTCCTCGGGCGGGAGGATCTTCGAGATGACGCCCTTGTTGCCGTGCCGGCCGGCGAGCTTGTCGCCGTCCTGGATCTTGCGCTTCTGGGCGATGTAGACGCGGACCAGCTCGTTGACGCCCGGGGCCAGCTCGTCGCCGTCCTCGCGCGAGAACACGCGGACGCCGATGACCTTGCCGGACTCGCCGTGCGGGACCTTCATCGAGGTGTCGCGGACCTCGCGCGCCTTCTCGCCGAAGATCGCACGGAGCAGCCGCTCCTCCGGGGTCAGCTCGGTCTCGCCCTTCGGCGTCACCTTGCCGACCAGCACGTCGCCGTCACGGACGTCGGCACCGATCCGCACGATGCCGCGCTCGTCGAGTTCGGCGAGCACCTCGTCGGAGACGTTCGGGATGTCCCGCGTGATCTCCTCGGCACCCAGCTTGGTGTCGCGGGCGTCGACCTCGTGCTCCTCGACGTGGATCGAGGTGAGGACGTCGTCCTGGACCAGTCGCTGGTTGAGGATGATCGCGTCCTCGTAGTTGTGGCCCTGCCACGGCATGTAGGCGACCAGCAGGTTCTTGCCGAGCGCCATCTCACCGCGGTCGGTGGACGGGCCGTCGGCGAGCACCTGGCCCGGCTCGACCCGCGCGCCCTCGTCGACGATCGGCTTCTGGTTGAAGCTCGTGCCCTGGTTCGAGCGGGC
>CAXUNA010000182.1:0-7587 GCA_964252095.1 uncultured Jatrophihabitans sp.
GCGGGTGCGGTGGGCGCGGGCCCCCGGGGGGGGGGGGGGGGCGGGGGGGGGGGGCGGGGGGGGGCCGGGGGGGGGGGGGGGGGGGGGGGGGCCCCCCCCCCCGGGGGGGGGGGGGGGGGGGGGCGCCGCCACCGACGCCGACGCCCGGCTCGGGGCGGCGGTGCTCGCCGCAGGCAGCGCAGCTGGCTTCGGTGTCGTGCACCCGGCGAGCGCGAGCACGATCGTCGTCCCGGCGAGAGCGGTCCACGTCGTCCGGCGCACGGCGACCAGTATCCGCAGCACCCTCCACCCCGCAAACCGGGTGGCCAGGGCCCGCTCAGCCGACGACCGACGCGATCCCGGCCAGGCACAGCACCGCGGTGACGGCCGACGCCACGAGCCGCACCGGCCGGGACAGCGCGGCCGCACCGGCGACGGCGGCCCGGCTGCCGAACACGATGAGCGGCACCAGCACCAGGGGCAGGGCCACGGTGAGCACCACCTGACTCCAGACCAGCACCGTCACCTCGGGCACTCCGCCCGCGACCGTGCCGGTCATCGCGATCACGCTGACGCGGTTCGCCGACACCACCGCGGCCCACAACGCCATGGTGGTGTCGAGCCGGGTCGACCCCGCCGCCTACAGCGATCCGGCGCCCGGGGTGGTCGACGAAGCCATCTCGTTCGCGACGACGCTCTACGCCGCCGACGGCAACCAGGACCGCGCCTTCACGTTCCGCAAGGGCACGACGCTGGTCCTGGTGCGGGTGGCGCAGACCGAGCCCGCGTTCAACGCCAAGCACATCGGGACCGACGTCGCGGCCGCGGTGTCCTGACGCCCGCCGTCAGGCGGTGACGTCGATGAGCACCTTGCCGACCGCACCGTCCTGGACCGCCTGGTGTGCGGCGGCGGTCTCGGCCAGCGGGTAGACGTGCAGCGGCAGGCCGGCCTCGGGACCGACCCGCGCCGCGCCGACCTGCACCGCGGCGTTGACGTCCTCGGTGGCGATGGCCTTGGCGCGGTCGGGCTCGGTGTAGACGAGCACGAACTGCCAGCGCGCGTTGACGAACATCTGGGTGCGCACCGGGATCGTCATCGAGTCGTCGGGGTCGCCGCCGTACACCGCGATCGAGCCGTGCAACCCGATCACCGCGGCGTCGACCCCGGCGTTCGCGGCGGCGTTCACCTCGACGATCGCGTCGACGCCCGACGGCGTGATCTTCCGGATCTCGTGCTCGACGTCCTGGGTGCGGTAGTCGATGACGTGGTCCGCACCGGCGGCCGCGGCGAGCTGTGCCTTCGCGGCCGAGCTGACGGTGGCGATGACGGTCGCGTCGGCCCAGCGCGCCAGCTGGATGGCGGCGTTGCCGACCGCACCGGCGCCGCCCTGAACGAGGATCGTGCGACCGGTGAGCGTGCCCGCCTCGATCCGGTCCGGCAGGTCGTCGCCGACGGTGAGGCAGCGGTGCGCGGTCATGAACGGGATCGCGAGCGCGGCCCCGAGCTCGAACGACGGCGCCGCGCCGAGCAGCACGGTCTGCCGCGCCGGCACGACGGTGTACTCGGCGGCCGTCCCGAACTCGCGGTTCTGCGCCGCCTCCCAGATCCACACGCGCTCGCCGACCAGCACCGGGTCGACGCCCTGCCCGACCGCCTCGACGGTCCCGGACCCGTCCTGGTTCGGGCTCTTGCCGCCGGGCGGGGGAGCGGCCGTCGTCCTCGACTTCCAGTCGGTCGGGTTCACGCCCGAGAACGCGAGCCGCACGAGGACCTCGCCGGGCCCGGGCGTCGGGGTCGGGCGGTCCTCGACGAGGTGCAGGACGGACGCGGGACCGGACTCGGTGTAGATCACAGCTCTCATGCCTCCAGTCGTACCCCGGCTAGGGTCCGGAGGTCAGCCCGGGTTCGTTACAGGAGGTCACACGTGGTCACGACGGTCGACGGCGTCGAGGGCGTCAAGTCGCTGGTGGGCAAGCCGCTCGGTCCCACCGACTGGATCACCATCACCCAGGAGCAGGTCGACCTGTTCGCCGACGCGACCCACGACCACCAGTGGATCCACGTCGACGTCGAGCGCGCCAAGGCCGGGCCGTTCGGCGGCCCGATCGCGCACGGCTACCTCACCCTGTCGCTGCTGCCGCAGTTCCTGCCCGGCCTGCTCGAGGTCACCGGCTTCTCGATGGGCATCAACTACGGCGCGGACAAGGTCCGTTTCCCCTCGCCCGTGCCGGTCGGCGCACGGCTGCGTGCCTCGGCGGTCGTGGACGAGGTGACCGACGTCAAGGGCGGCCTGCAGATGCAGGTGACCGTCACGATCGAGATCGAGGACAACCCCAAGCCCGCCTGCGTCGCCGTGGTGCTGCTGCGCCGCTACCTGTGACGGCCTACGTCCCGGGCGACGGCATCGTCGTCACGGGCCTGGCCCAGCGGGAGGCGTGGCTGGCGCGTGAGGTGCCGCCGGTCGAGCAGGTGGCCGAGGGCGTCTGGTCGATCCCGGTCCCGATGCCGCCGCGCAGTCCGCTGCGTTACGTCTCCGTCTACACCTTCGCCGTCCCCGGCGGCCTCGTGCTCATCGACGCCGGGTGGGGTGACGACGGCGCCTGGCAGGCCCTCCACGACGGACTGGCCTCGATCGGCGCGAGCGTCACCGACGTGCGCGGCGTGCTCGTCACCCACATGCACTGGGACCACCTCGGGCTCGCCGACCGCATCCGGCGCGCGTCGGGTGCGTGGGTCGCCCTGCACGAGATCGACCTCGCGCTCATCACCGAACCCTCGTACCGCGACGCCGACCTCGCGGTCGAGAGCGACCGTCGGCACCTGCTCTGGCTCGGCGCGCCGCGCGACGAGATCGACACGGTCGGCATCAACCGTGACTGGTGGGTGAACTTCGGCTCGACCGCTCTGCCCGACCGGGTGCTCCGCGACGGCGATCTCGCCGACGCCGCGGGCTGGGACCTGCGCGTCGTGCACACGCCCGGCCACACGCCCGGCCACGTCTGCTTCGCCTCGGACCGGCTCGACACCGTGTTCTCGGGCGACCACCTGCTGCCGCGGATCACGCCCAACATCTCCGTGGAACGCGGGGGACCGGCCGATCCGCTCGGTCAGTACCTCGAGTCGCTGCGCACGGTGGCGAAGCTGCCGCACACGCACGTCGCCCCGGCGCACGAATGGCGCTTCGACGGCCTGGCCGCGCGCGCCGCCGAGATCGGCGACCACCACGACCGCCGCCTCGCCGAGGTCGTCGAGGCCGTCCGTGCGCAGCCGGACACCACGCCGTGGGAGATCGCGGGTCACCTCACCTGGTCGCGCCCGTGGGACCAGTACGACGGCCGGATGCGGGTCTTCGCCGTCACCGAGACGATGGCGCACGTCGCCCGGCTGGTCGCGACCGGTGACCTGCTCACCGACGGCCGGGACGTCCCGCGGTACCGGGCGGCCGATCGCGCCTGAGCGCCGGGCGGGTGGGGTACAGCTCCACCGTGCGCATCGCCACGTTCAACGTCCTCTCGGGCCGGGCCCCGTCCGACGGCCGGGTCGACGTCGACCGCTTCGCGGCGGCGATCCGGGACCTCGACGCCGACGTGCTCGCCCTGCAGGAGGTCGACCGCGACCAGGAGCGCTCGGACCGGGTCGACCTGACCGCCGTCGCTGCCGAGGCGATGGGGGCGTCGCACCAGGTCTTCGCGCCGGCGCTGTACGGCACTCCCGGCCACCGGTGGACCCGCGCCCGGGGCGGTGACGATCCGGGTGGGCCGGCCTACGGCTGCGCCCTGCTGAGCCGGCTGCCGCTGACCGAGATCGACGTCGTGCGGATGCCGGCGGCGCCGGTCGTCGTGCCGCTGTTCGTCCCCGGCCACGGCGCGGTGCTCGCCCGCGAGGAGCCACGGGTGGCGGTCGTGGCCCGGGTCGGGAGCGGGACGGGGGTCACGGTCGCCGGGACGCACCTGCCGTTCGTGCCGGGCTGGAACCGGATCCAGCTCACGCGGCTGACCCGCGCGCTCGCCACCCGGCCGGACCCGCTGCTGCTGATCGGTGACCTCAACCTGCGTGGCAACGTGCCCGCCAAGGTGACCGGGTGGACGCCACTGGTCGTGGCGCCCACATTCCCGGTCGACCGGCCGCGGTGGCAGCTGGACCACGTGCTGCTCCGGGGCGATCTCGCCGCGCTCGGCAGGGTCACCGCCACCGACGTGCGCGCGCTGCCGGTCTCCGACCACCGCGCCGTGACGATCGACGTGGACCAGCCAGGCTGACGCCCTACTTCCCGCCGGGGCCGACGGCGACGTCGTCGCCGGTGTGCTCGGCCGGGCCGGGTGGGGGCGTCTCGTCGTCGACGACGTACTCCGACTGCGGTACGCCGGGGTTGCCGTCACGGACGACCTCCTCGCGGGGGCGGTCGCCGTCGTACTGCGCGTCGTGCTCGTCGGGATCCTGCTCCGGACGTGGCATCTCGGACCTCCTCGTGGTGTCGGGGGAGTCGTACCCACCGGGGCGCTCGGCCACCGGCGCCAGGAACACCCGCGTCCCGCCGGGCCAGCGCGCGCGGATGGCGTCGGTGGCGTCCTGCAGGGCGCGCTCCACCTCGGGCAGGGAGGTGGCGGCCGCGAGGACGACGGTTCCCGTCACCAGCACCTCCTGCGGGCCGGTGTAGACCGCCATGAGCTCGGGGACGTCGACGACGTCGTCCTGCTCGCAGATCCGGCTCCGCATGGCGTCGACGACGTCGAGCGGGATGGTGTGGTCGGTCAGCAGTTCGCGGTTCGCCCGGAGCAGGAACGCGGTGGTCGCGAGCAGGACGACGCCGATGAGCAGGCTCGCCACGGCGTCGGCGCGGGCGTCTCCGGTGACCTGGTGGACCGCGAGCCCGCCGATGCCGACGAGCCCTCCGAGGACCGAGGCAGCGTTGTCGTAGACCAGGGTGCGGCCGCCGGCGTCGGAGGTGCGGTGCAGCCCGTGCCAGAAGCCGTGCCGACCGGCCGCGGCCGAACGCTTGACCGGCCCGCTCGCCGCCCACAGCGTGCCGAGGTCGACCAGCACGATGACGCCGAGCAGCAGGTACCCGAGCAGGTACGCGTCCTCGGTCTCGGTCTCGCCGAGCGAGGCGATGCCGTAGTACATCGCCACCACCCCGCCGCCGACGAAGACACCGAGTGACGCGATGAGTGACCAGAAGAACGACTCCCGGCCGTGCCCGAGCGGGTGCGCCTCGGTGGGTGGCCGCCGGGCGCGGCGCGCGCCGACGAGCAGGAAGATCTCCACGCCGGCGCCCGCGAACGACTGCGCCGCGGTCGCCACCAGGACGGCGGAGCCGGTGCTGACGGCGCCGGCGGTGAGGACGATGCCCTCGACCAGGACGAGCACGAGGGTGACGACGGTCGGCCAGACGCGGTCCTGCACCGGCTCGTCCGGGCTGACGCGGTCGAGCTGGTCCAGGGGGTCGAGCTCGTGGAACGGTGCTGCGGTCAGGATCTCGCCTTCCGCGTCGCGTCGTCGTTCGACTTCTGGAGGGCCTCGGCGAGTTCGGCCTTGGTCATCGTGCTGCGACCGTGGATGTCGGCGTCGCGCGCGAGGTCGAGCAGGTGCTCCTTCGACGCGTTCTCGTCCACCCCGCCGCGCGAGGTCCCGCGCTGGTCGCGGGCGGCGGCTCCCGACAGTTCCGACTGCTCGTCCGACGGGCCCTTCTCGTCCTTCGGCTCCCAGTGGTCGCCGACCTTCTCGAACGAGTGCTTGACCGCTCCCCACGCCGTGCGGTGGGCGCGTGACTCGCTGTCGTACTCGTCCTCGGCGCTCTCCAGCGTGTCGGCGTAGGTGTCCTGCGCCTTCTTCGGTGAGCGTTCGAGCGTCGACGGCATGTCGATCTCGTCCTTCGGCATCGTGACCTCCTTCTCGCCCGGCGGTCCACGCCGGACCGCTCGTCGTGTCCAGCCTGCCCAAGGCCGACCGGTCGCGACCGTGGCGCGGTGCAGGCCTGCTCCCGCCCGTGTGGGCGAGAATGTTGCATCAAGCAGCGGTCAACACCGTGTCAGCGACCACCTGAGACACGAATCCTCTTACGTTGCAGAGTCTTCGCGCCATCAGGGTCGCGGCGAGTCGAACAGGCTGCGGAGCGCTCAGCGCGTGCACGGCGCATACTCGGAAGCCGACCACCTGCACCACAGAACGGGAGCCGATGACGTCGATCGCCACCAACCCCCTGGATGTCGAGGCGTGGGCGGACACCGACCTCGGCGATCCGATGGCGTGGCCCGGCGCGCTCCGCACGTCGGCCCAGCTGTGTCTGTCGTACCCCACGCCGTGCTGTCTGCTCTGGGGCGAACGGTCGGAGTTCTTCTACAACACGGCGATGGCGGCCGCGATCGGCGTGCGACACCCGGCCGGCATGGGGCGGCCGCTGTACGACGTGCTTCCCCACATGTGGCGCACCATCGGGCCGATCGTGCACGAGGTGATGCGGACCGGCCTGCCGTTCACCGCCACCCGGTTCCCGATCCAGGCCGATCTCGGCGAGGGGGTCGGCCAGTTCTTCGTCGACTTCACCTTCGTCCCCGTGCGCGACGAGGACGGCCGCGTGGTCGGCGTGTTCGCCCCGGTCGGCAACAACACCGTCGCCCACCTCGACAGCCAGCACCACGCCACGGTCGCGGCGGTCGCGACCGTCCCGACCGGTCTCGCCCGCGCGGACGTCGTCGCCCAGGTCGCGCGTCACCTCGTCGTCCCCGACGACGTCCGCTTCGCGGTGGTCTTCCTGCGCGACCCGGAGACCGGGGCGCTGGTCCGGGCGGGAACGGCCGGTGCCCCGCTGCGGCCCGCCGCGTCCCAGGCCGCGCTGGACGTCGCCGTCGCGCGGGGGCTGTGGCCGTTGGAGCGGGTGCTCGCCGACCGGCGGGCACCTGAGCCGGTCGACGGCGCCCCGCACGGCTCACGGGTCTCGCGCCCGTTGTGGGAGAACGCGTGGCTCGTGGCGCTGCCCGCACCGGTCGACGGCGTGCTCGTGCTCGGCATGGACGCCCGGTACGCGCTGCCCGGCGGGCCGGTGCCGCTCATCACCCGGCTGGCCGCGGCGGCGGGCGAGCGGTTGGCACGCTGAGGCGGTACCTCGTTGCCTCGGCGGCCGAGGTGGGCAGGACAGTGCGATGAGCACGTCGTTCCTGGAGACCGAGGACACCTTCGACGTCGATCCGGGGTTCACCGTCCCGGACCTGACCGCCCGCGTTCCCGAGGGGGGCCGGTGCGAGATCGTCGTCAGCCACCTGCGGTCGTCGTACCTCGACACTGTCGACCTCGCGCTGCTGCGGGCCCGGGTGACGCTGCGCCGCCGGGACGGCGACGACGACCAGGGGTGGCACCTCAAGGTGCCCGCGGGCGAGTCGCGGACCGAGATCCACCGGCCGCTCGGCGACGGCCCCGACAACGTCGTCCCCGCCCCGCTCGCCCGGCTGGTCGCCGGGCTGGTCGACGGCCGCCCGCTCGTGCCGGTCGCCGTCGTGGCGACCACGCGCACGCGGCACCGGGTGTTGGACGCCGGTGGCGAGATCGTCGTCGAGGTCGACGACGACGAGGTGGCGGCGACGCCGTCGGGTGAGAGGACCCGGCACTGGCGC